>NZ_QPJF01000004.1:0-135893 GCF_003337665.1 Halanaerobium sp. ST460_2HS_T2 | reverse complement strand
AGGGGAGGGGATTCCTGCATTTTATACAGATTCCTAACCTGACAACTATGATAACTATTAATATTTTTAAAAAAACTATTAGATTTGACGTAACGTAAACGTCGGGGGGAGGGTACTTATGATAAAATTATGGATGCCATGGACCGCCTGCGTGAGAGAGGTATTATATTTGGGGCAAGTGTAACTGCAACTCAAAATAATGTAGATGAACTTTTTTCCGATGAATTTGTTGATCATTTATCTAAAAAGGGTGCTCTTTACATGTGGTTATTTCATTATATCCCAATAGGTAGAAATCCTAATCTTGATATGATGATTACTCCTGAGCAGAGAGCTTCTCTGGCCCGGAGAGGAAGTAATTTGAGGAAGAAAAAAGATATATTTATTATGGATTTTTGGAATGACGGCACATATGTCCAGGGCTGTATTGGTGGAGGAAGAAGGTATTTTCATATTAATGCTAAAGGAGAAGTTGAGCCCTGTGCATTTGCCCATTTTGCAGTAGATAATATAAAGGAAAAATCATTAAAAGAAGTGCTTCAGAATCCTCTTTTTAAATCTTATCAAGAGAGGCAGCCCTTTAGTGAGAATTTAATGTGTCCCTGCCCGATTATTGATAATCCTAAAGCTTTAAGGGATATAGTGGAAGAGTCAGGTGCTGTGCCTACACATGATGGAGCAGATGAAATTTTAAAAGGTAAGACAGCTGATTTTCTTAATGATTTGTCAGCTGAATGGCATGAAAATTCTAAAGATATTAATGAGGAAAGAATGAATAAATAACAAATTGTATTAAGGATTTTAAAATGCTACTTCTGAATCTTCAACAGTAGTTTAAAGTTTCTTGTGTTTAGATGAATTTAGAGTAAGTAAATTAAAAAATTATGTCTCCCATAAGATTATATTAAAATATAAGATATAAGTTTTGAGTTAAAAAAATTCCCCCTGGTATACCAGGGGGAATTTTAGTCATTAACTAAAATGGGGTAAATTAACATCTTAAATATAAATGGTGCCGAGGGCGGGATTCGAACCCGCACGGTCTATTAGACCACTAGCCCCTCAAGCTAGCGCGTCTGCCAGTTCCGCCACCTCGGCATCACAATTATAAATTATACCATAAAAATTTACTTTGTCAATAAATTTTTGTAAATTAATTTAGCAGACGGAGAAGAAATAAAATTTAGACTTTTAAAAAGAGACAAAGAAATCACTTTTATGCAGGAATTGAGCCTATAATCACGAATATTATGAATATAAGGGAATAGGGAGGCAATAACATTGGCAGAAAAAAATACACAAGATAATCAAAAATCAAAAAAGAAGCATAAATGGATAGGAGTTTTTCTAATAGTGCTACTCTTATTATTTATTGGACTGGCTGGTTATTATTTAGAGAGAGATTTAGAGCCTGTACCGGAAAATCAGATTGAGCAGCAGGAAGAAATTGGGCAGAATGATGCTGGCCCAGAAAGGGAAGAAGCTACAACTGAACAATTAACTGATAAAGAAGATAAAAGTAAAGAGCGCTCTGATATGACTGATAGAGAAGATATTTCTGAAAGTGTAGAATCCGAGCTTGAAAAAGATAAAACAGATAAAACGATTGAAAAAGAACAAACAACAGAACAAACAGATGAAACTGAACAAGCCGATGAAACAGAATCAATAGATCAAAAAGATCAAAAAGATCAAAAAGACGTTGAGCAGGCGGATAATAAATCAGAAACTGAAGAAACATCTACCTCAGGTGATCTTGATTCAGAAGCCGAATCTGATATTCAGGTTAATAAAGAGATAAAAGATAAAAAAGACGTAACTGATGCTGAATCTGCGGGAGAAGATTTAAAAAGTTCTGAAGCTGAGGATATTAAACAGCCGGACTCATCAAAATCTGAGTTAGAAGATTCTAACTCAACTAAAGTTACTCAAGATCAGCCAGTGTCTGATTCCGCTGAAAAAGAAACTGAAACAAAGACAGAGCAGCTGGAAAAAGATTCTGCTGTAAAAGAAACTAAAACAAAAACGGATATTGAAAAGGAACTTGAAGATCCATCGCTAATTGAACGTATTTTGTCTATTCTGGGACTTGCTGAAAGTGATTTTACTCAAAATCTAAATATACTATTTGTGGGCCTTGATGATGAAGAAAGTGTGTCTATTGGTAGTATTGAAGCTGATTCGATAATGGTGGCAAAGTTACGTCCTGAAAATAACAAACTTCAGATTGAACATATTGACGAGGATACAGTTTATAAAGGAGAATTATTACGTGAATATCATGATGGGGATATCCAGCCAGCAGTAGAAGAGATCAGCGGCAATAAAATAGATTATTATGTATATGTAAATTATCTTGGTTTTGAAAAAGTTATTGACGAGCTTGGTGGTGTTTCTATTACTCTGGACCAGGAAGTGAAAGTTCCAGGTTTAGGATTGAACTTAAAAGCCGGTGATAATTTATTATCCGGTAAAGAAGCTTTGAACTTTGTTCGTTGGCGGTCATCTGATTCACTCGAAAGATTTGAACGCCAGAAATTATTAATAAATTCTGTAATGGCGAAATTAAAGTCTAATAATATATTATTTAATGTTAAGGAACTTTATAACACAATAGTTGAAAGTTACAATTCTATAGAAACAGATATTAATCCTGTTCTGGCAGCTGAAATTTTTAATTATATCCGTGAAAATAAAGAACTTGAGTTAGAGTATATTGATTAGATTAGTAAAATTAAGCTTTTAAGAAAAAATTATCTGCAGTCGATTTTTTAAGTATTTAGTAGTATATTTAACATAAAATAATTTAATTACTTATAACAGTCTATATTTAATTTTGACTTAAAGTAGCTTTTTATATATACTAGTTATTGCTGACGCGGTAATTGTACTTTTGATTGCTGCAGATGGGCGAATAGCTCAGTTGGGAGAGCACCTGCCTTACAAGCAGGGGGTCACAGGTTCGAGCCCTGTTTCGCCCACCATTTTTATTTGCAAATTTAATATAAAATATAAGAAGTTGTGTAGCATTCTTTTTTCTAATTTTCTACATTTTACTTCTTAAAAACGCGGAGGTGTAGCGTAGCGGTTTAACGCGCCGGCCTGTCAAGCCGGAGATCGCGGGTTCAAATCCCGTCTCCTCCGCCATTCTGGTGGGATAGCTCAGTCGGTAGAGCAGTGGATTGAAAATCCACGTGTCGACAGTTCGATTCTGTCTCCCACCACCATTTTTGCGGGAATAGCTCAGTGGTAGAGCATCACGTTGCCAACGTGAGGGTCGCGAGTTCAAATCTCGTTTCCCGCTCCATTTTATTTGCAGCCTGGGCGGCATAGCCAAGTGGTAAGGCAGAGGACTGCAAATCCTTTATTCGTCGGTTCAAATCCGTCTGCCGCCTCCATTTATATTTTACAAATGATTAACTGACTGTTATAATAAAAAATGTTGCAAGCTAAATCTTACATATATGCCGGGGTGGCGGAATTGGCAGACGCATCGGACTTAAAATCCGGTGGGAATTTATTCCCGTGTCGGTTCGAGCCCGACCCCCGGCACCACTTTTTTGCTTGTATAATATTTTTTTATAAATGATTATTTAAAATGCTGACTTAAATTTTAAGTTGGTATAGCTCAGTTGGTCAGAGCGCTACGTTGACATCGTAGAGGCCAGTGGTTCGAATCCACTTACCAACACCATTTTAATAATATGCCGGGGTGGCGGAATTGGCAGACGCATCGGACTTAAAATCCGGTGGGAATTTATTCCCGTGTCGGTTCGAGCCCGACCCCCGGCACCACTTTTCCACATTTTAGTGTGGAATTTTCTGTTTTTTAGTTTAATTTGACTTTTTAGATTTTAAGGCATATAATAATAAAAAATAAAGTAATATAAATGCACTGATCGGGAAGAGTAAATTCAATTGAGAGTTAAAAGAGAATTGTGCCGGCGGCTGAAAGCACATAATTTTTCAGTGAATTGAAAACCACCCGGGAGCAGATAGGAGGAATTTAGTATTTCTATCCGGTTAATCCGTTATCTTGATGAGTGAATAATAATTTTAATTATTTTTTAAAATAGAATGTTTATAATTATTATTAACTAGAGTGGAACCGCGCAATCCGTCGTCTCTATTATGAGATGAGGGATTTTTTTATTTTATTAAAGTATATTATAAGAGGAGGAAATTTAATGGAAAATGTAAAAGTAACACTGCCAGATGGATCGGTTAAAGAATATGAGCCGGGAACAACAGTTAAAGATGTTGCTTATTCTATTGGTAGTGGTTTGGGCAGAGATGCAATTGCTGGAATTGTAAATGGACAGGAAGTAGATGCTAGCTATTCAATTGAAGAAGATATTGAGCTTTCAATTATAACAATTGATAGTGATGATGCACTGGAGATTATCCGCCATACAACTTCTCATGTTATGGCACAGGCTGTAAAGAGATTATATGATAATGTTCAGGTTGCAATTGGGCCAGCTATTGATGATGGATTTTATTATGATTTTAATTTAGATGAAACTTTTAATGAAGAATCATTAGCAGAAATTGAAGCAGAAATGCAGAAAATAATTGACGAAGATATTGAAATTGAAAGAAAAATTCTTCCCCGTGCGGAAGCAATAGAATTAATGAAAGAAAGAAACGAAAAATACAAGCTGGAATTAATTGAAGAACTCGAGGATGAGATGATCAGCCTTTATTATCAGGGAGATTTTGTTGATCTCTGTCGTGGACCCCACCTTCCTTCTACTGGTTATATAAAAGCATTTAAACTGCTCAATGTAGCAGGAGCTTACTGGCGTGGTGACGAGAATAATGAGATGCTGCAGCGAATTTACGGTACAGCTTTTGCTTCCGAAAAAGACTTAGAAAAATATTTAACAAGAATTGAAGAAGCCAAAAAGCGTGATCACAGAAAAATTGGAAAAGAATTAGATTTATTCAGTATGCAGGAAGAGGGGAGAGGTTTTCCTTTTTTCCATCCTAAAGGGATGGCACTTAGAAATGAACTTGTTGATTTCTGGAAAGAAGAGCACCGTAAAGATGGTTATGAAGAAATAAAAACTCCCATTATTTTAGATGAGTCTCTCTGGCATCAATCAGGCCACTGGGATCATTATAAAGATAATATGTATTTTACAGAAATTGATGGAGAAACTCATGCAGTTAAACCGATGAACTGTCCGGGTGGGATTTTGGTTTATAAGGATTCTATGCACAGTTATCGTGAGCTGCCGATTAAAATGGCAGAGTTGGGACTGGTGCACCGTCATGAAATGTCAGGTGCCTTACATGGTTTGATGAGGGTTAGAAGTTTTACTCAGGATGATGCCCACATTTACTGTCTGCCGGAACAGATCGAAGATGAGTTAAGTGGAGTAATAAAACTTGTAGATAAAATATATAGTGCTTTTGGTTTTAAATATAATGTTGAATTAAGTACCAAACCAGAAAAGGCCATGGGAGCTGATGAACTCTGGGATAAAGCTACAGATGCCCTGCGTAGTGCTATTGAAAAAAACGAACTTGATTACGAAGTAAATGAGGGTGATGGAGCTTTTTACGGACCTAAGATTGATTTTCATTTAGAAGATAGTCTGGGTAGAACCTGGCAGTGTGGGACAATTCAGCTTGACTTCCAAATGCCAGAGCGTTTTGATTTAACTTATATTGGACAGGATGGAGACGAGCATCGTCCGGTTATGATTCACCGAGCAATTTATGGAAGTATAGAACGTTTTATAGGAATACTAATTGAGCATTTTGCTGGTGCCTTCCCGACCTGGTTAGCTCCAGTTCAGGTTGAAGTAATTCCTGTTTCTGATGATCAGATTGATTACGCCTTAAAAGTTAAGGAAGCCCTTAAAAAAGAAAGCATTAGGGTAGAAGTTGATAGCCGCTCAGAACAGGTTGGTTATAAAATTAGAGATGCTCAGGTTAAACAGGTTCCATATATGTTAATTGTCGGTGGACGTGAAGAGGAAGCAAGAACAGTTTCTGTTCGCGAAAGGCGTGAAGGAGATCTAGGTACAAGTAAAATTGAAGATTTTAAAGCTAGAATTCTTCAGGAAATTGCAAAAAAAGAAATCAATACTGAAGATAGTTTAAAATAAATAACAGCTGGCCTAAAATAATAAAGCTACCTTCTTTTTTGAGATCAAGAGAGGGTAGTTTTTTTCTTTTATTTTCTTGACAGTTAGTTACCCCTGTGCTATACTAATTAAGGAAAAGAAAGTAGAAACACCTGTTTCTCACCAGTAAAAGCTGGTTAATATCAGTTTCTCGCTTAAATAACTAAATTTCTGCGGGAAAAGTAGGCTTATCTTTAGGGGATAGTCTATCTTCAGCTGATTATTGAATTTAACGGGTGGTTTCTACCACTCGTTTTTTTATTTTATATTCGTTTTCGTTTTTTTATATCACTCAGGAGGTGCATAAATATCGTTAATGATTTAAGAGTTAATGATCGTATTAGAGCAAGAGAGGTTCGTCTGATCGATCAAGAAGGAGAGCAAATTGGTATCAAGTCGCTGGATGAGGCACTGGACGCTGCAGCAGAACAGGGTTTGGACTTAGTAGAAGTTGCTCCACAGGCTAATCCACCTGTATGCAGAATTATGGATTATGGAAAGTATAAGTACGAACAGGCTAAGAAAGAAAAAGAAGCCAAAAAGAATCAAAACGTAATGAATGTCAAAGAAGTTCAGATGGGAGTAAAGATTGAAGACCATGACTTTAACGTTAAGTTAAAGCAAGCTCGAAGATTCCTCAACAATAAGGATAAAGTTAAAGTTAGAATCCGTTTTAGAGGAAGAGAAATGATGCATAAAGAGCTTGGTTATGACCTGATGGACCGCCTTATTGAAGGAACTGAAGATATTGGTAAGGTAGAAAGCAAGCCGAAAATGGAAGGTAGAAACATGATGATGTTTCTAACTCCAGAAAGTGATAAACAGTAGTAGAACAAATAACTTATTAATATTAATATTTTAAGTAGGTTATTTTAAAATATCCACAATTATTACAGTATTAGGAGGTTAAATCATGCCAAAGCAAAAAACACACAAGGGAATTGCTAAGCGAGTTAAAACTACAGCTAATGGTAAACTTAAGCACCATAAGGGTTTTCACAGCCATATTTTAACTAAAAAATCTGGAAATAGAAAAAGACAGCTGCGAAAAGCTAAGTTATTAAGTAAGTCATATCAAAAACGTTACAAAAAATTACTACATGGATAAACTAATATAAGCAAATAATTTTAAATAATAAATGTTAAATTACTGGAAGGAGTGTCATTTAAGATGCCACGTGTAAAAAGAGGAAATAAGGCGCGCAAGCGTAGAAAAAAAGTTTTAAAGATGGCCAAGGGATATTTTGGATCCCGCAGCAAGTTATATCGTCCTGCTAATCAGGCGGTAATGAAGTCTTTACATTATGCTTACAGAGATAGAAGAAATAAAAAGAGAGAGTTTAGAAGATTATGGATTACCAGAATCAATGCAGCAGCTAGAAACGAAGGTCTTTCCTACAGCCGTTTTATCAATGGTTTAAGACAGGCAGAGGTAGAAATTGATCGTAAAATGTTAGCTGATTTAGCAGTTAATGATTCTGATGCTTTTGCTGATTTAGTTGATGTAGCAAAAGAGCAGTTAGGAAATTAATTAGATGGATATAATCAGCAGTTCTCAAAACGATAAAGTTAAATATCTAAATAAGCTTTACCGGAGTAGAAACCGGCGCAAGGAAGGTGTTTTTATTCTGGAAGGTAAGAGGCTTATTGAGGCTGCATTAGCAGGAGGAGCAGATTTCAAACAGGTCTTTCTCACTCCTGCTTTTTTTAAATCAGCTGAGAATGATAATTTGCTGGCTGATTTAAAATTAAAGTCTGAGTTTATTTATCTTGAAGAACAACTGTTAAAAGAAACCGCCTCGACTGTTAATCCTCAGGGAATTTTAGCGGTAGTTAAAGAATCCGTTTTTAAGGGTGAGGATTTTTATCAGCAGGCAGATAAAATTTTGCTGCTGGATAGGATCCAGGATCCCGGAAATATGGGAACAATGATCAGAACAGCTGTTGCTGCAGGTTTTGATGGGGTAATTGCTCTCAAAGGCTCAGTCGATATTTACAATCAAAAAGTTATTAGAGCGACAATGGGCGGTATCTTTTCTATTGCAGTTCGCCAGAAGTTAAGTCAGGAAGAATTTCTGTCTGAAATTGATTCCCGGGCAGCTGACTACGAACTGCTGGCTGCAGATATTGAGGCAGAAGAATATCATTTTCAGCACCGGTATCAGAATAAACTAATTTTAATGATCGGTAATGAGGCCAATGGAATTGATCAGAAACTTTTGGCAGCAGCAACTTCAAAGATTAAAATACCACTGGCAGGAGAAATTGAATCATTAAATGCAGCGGTTGCAGCTTCAGTTATTTCTTTTGAAATACTTTCACAGAGTTTAAAAAAAGATAGTTGAGCTGATTTTCTTTCTGTGGTATAATCATAAAAGAATTAAATAAATAATTAAAGGCTGAGAAGGAGAGAGTAACTAAAGGAGATTTTAAGAGAGATTAACTGCAGCAGCTGAAAGCAGTTAAATTATCAATTTTAGTGAAGTTCACTCTGGAGCTGGAGGCTGAAAAAAGTAGGCTTTCTCGGAAGCTATTAACTTTCGTTAACAAATAAAGTGATTCCACATTTTGTGGGATAATCAGGGTGGTAACACGGTATCTCGTCCCTTTAGGGCGGGATTTTTTTGTTTTTAGAGAGTAAAATTATTTTATACATACATAAATATGGAGGTGTTAGTTTTGGATCTACTAGATGATCTAAAAAAGATTGAAAAGGAAGCAGAAGCTGAATTAAAAGAAGTGGCAAGTCTTGATCAGTTAGAAGAAATGAGAATTAAGTATTTGGGAAAGAAGGGAGCTATTCAGTCAGTTTTCTCAAAGATGGGGAAAATTGATGCTGATCAGCGTCCGGTTGTTGGTAAAGAGGCTAATATTTTAAAGGGTAAAATTCAGAGCTGGCTGGGTGAACACAAGGAACGCCTGGAAAAAGAGGCGGCACAGAAACGTTTTCAGGCTGAAAAAATTGATGTCAGTCTGCCGGGTTCTAAAGTAGAAGCTGGACGCTCTCATCCACTTTCTCTGGTAACTAAAGAACTTGAGGATATTTTTATCGGACTCGGCTTTGATATTGCGGAGGGACCCGAGGTAGAGAGTGAATATTATAACTTTGAAGCTTTAAATATTCCGGCCCATCATCCGGCCCGTGATTTACAGGATACCCTGTATATTGATGATCATTATCTACTGAGAACTCATACCTCACCGGTTCAGGTCAGAACCATGGAAGCCCAGGAGCCTCCGGTTAGAATTATCGCACCCGGTAGAGTATATCGTTCTGATGAACTGGATGCTTCACATTCACCAATTTTTCATCAGACAGAGGGGCTGGTAATTGATAAAGAGATTTCTTTTAGTGACTTAAAAGGAACAATAGAATTGATTGTAGAAGCCTTATTCGGAAAAGACAGAGATGTCAGGTTCCGTCCCAGCTATTTCCCTTTTACAGAACCGAGTGCAGAAGTTGATGTTTCCTGTATTGTCTGTGGTGGAGAAGGCTGTCCTTTATGTTCCAGAACTGGCTGGCTGGAGATTATGGGAGCGGGAATGGTTCATCCCAATGTACTCGAAATGTCAGGTTATGATAGTGATGTTTATAGTGGTTTTGCCTTTGGTGTTGGACTGGATAGACTTGCTTTATTAAAATATGGAATTGATGATATCAGGGTACTTTATGAAAATGATAAGCGTTTTTTACATCAGTTTTAAATAAATAGAAATAATTAATTCTGCAGACTGATTTAAGCTAATCAGAAGCAGTAAATAAACTGAAGACTGATATAAAGAAAGGATGATAAATTTGCAGATCTCATATAACTGGTTAAAAAAATATATTGATATAAATTTTACTCCCGATGACCTTTCCGAAAAGCTGACAATGGCCGGGCTGGAAGTTGAAGGAGTTGAGTATTTAGGAGAAGGTTTGGAAGATATTGTTATTGCAAAAATTGAAGAAATTAAAGAACATCCAAATGCAGATAAACTTGTCATCTGTATGGTGAAAACTGCAGCAGATAAAAAAGCAATTCCGGTTGTGACTGGTGCTCCCAATGTTGAAACAGGACAGCTGGTACCTTTTGCAGCAGTAGGAACAACTCTTCCTAATGGAATGGAAATTGAAGAAGTCAGGCTCAGAGGTGAGCTTTCGCAGGGAATGATATGTTCTAAGGATGAACTGGGACTGCAGGAAGAAAGAGCTGAGGGAATTATGGTTCTTGATGATAATGCTCCTTTAGGTGGCAGTTTTCTTAAATACAAGCGTCTGGATGATTATGTTTTCAAACTTGATTTAACTCCAAATTATGCCCGCTGTCTGGGAATGATTGGAGTAGCAAGAGAGATTAAATCTTTATATGCTCAGGAAAAAGATCTAAAAACACCTCCCATTTCTTTTGAGGAAGCGGAAGAACTTGGTGAGATCAATGATTATGTTGAAGTTGAAATTGAAGATCCAGATTTATGCCCCCGTTATACTGCTCGTCTGGTAAAAAATGTTAAGATTAAAGAGTCACCGGAGTGGATTAAACGTCGGCTTAAGGCAGCAGGAATCAGACCGATTAATAATGTAGTTGATATTTCTAACTTTGTTCTAATGGAATATAATCAACCTCTTCACACCTTTGATTTTAATAAAATTAAAGATGGTAAAATTATTGTACGCCGGGCTGAAGCAGAAGAAAAAATGCTGACTTTAGATGAAGAAGAAAGAGTTTTAGATGATGAGATGCTTGTGATTTCTGATCCCGAAAAAGCAGTTGCAGTTGGTGGAGTTATGGGAGGAGCAAATACCGAAGTAACAGAAGAAACCACTGATGTCTTAATTGAATCTGCTTATTTTAATCCAGTAAGCATTCGCAAAACCGCTAAAAAATTAGGAATGCATTCTGATTCTTCCCATCGTTTTGAAAGAGGGGTAGATATTGAAAAAGCTATTGAGGCTAATAATCGTGCCTGTCAGATGCTGGCAAAGTGTGATGGAGCGAAAGTAGTTCCAGGAGTGATTGATAATTATCCTTTAAAATATGAATCAGCAGTAATTACTCTTTCTACAGCTAGAGTTAATGAACTTTTAGGGATTGAATTGGAAGCCAAAGAAGTTAAAGAAAGTCTTGAAAGACTGGGGTTTGAAGTAAATCCAGCTGCTGAAGCTGGAGAGTTGGAAGTTACTGTGCCTTCCTTTAGAACTGATGTAGAGCAGGCAGCTGATTTAGTAGAAGAAATAGCAAGAGTTTATGGTTATAATAAAATACCCTCTACCAGACCAATTTCCAAGCAGCGCGGTAAAAGAAACCCCCAGCAGAAATTCGAAGTAGAGGTTAAAGAACTGCTTCAGGCTGGTGGCCTGGATGAAGTTATAACTTACAGCCTGCAGGATAAAAAGAGCTATCAGGATTTGAATTTAACTCAATTTGAAGATTATGCTAAATTTGTGAGTATTAAAAACCCTCTCAGTGAAGCCTTTGGTATTTTAAGAACCTCTCTGATCCCGGGGATAGTTAATGTATTATCTTCTAATGCTCGCCGCCAGGGTTCCGAAATGGCTGTTTTTGAAACAGGAACAGTTTTTAGAAATAAAGGTGGCAATACCAGGCCTGAGGAACTTAACATGCTTGGTGGTGGTATTTTTGGCCGGGATGTTGATTTGTGGCAGCAGGGAGCTCCCAATTTCTTTGAACTAAAAGGAGTATTGGAGATGCTTTTTGAGAGAATTCAACTGGATAAAGTAAGCTTTATTCCGGATAATGATAACAGAGATTTTCTGCATCCAGGGCGCAGAGCTGAAATCAAATATGATGAAACTCAGACTTTTGGCTTTATTGGAGAAATCCATCCAGAACTTGCAGATCAAAATAATTTACCGGCTGGAACAACTATTTTTGAGCTGGATCTAGACTTTATCTTTGAAAAAACAGCAGAAAAAAGCTATAATTATCAAAAATTAGTCAAGTATCCTGTTCTGGCAAGGGATTTAGCTATAGTTATGGCAGAAGAAATAGCAGTTGGAGATATTCATCAGGCAATTAAAGAGCAGGGTGGAGAAATACTTAAAGGTGTCGAACTTTTTGATATTTATCAGGGAGATCAAATAAAAGATGGCGATAAGAGTGCTGCTTTCCAGTTGAAATTTCAGGCTGATGATAAAACACTAACCGATCAGGAGGTAAATGAGCGTTTTAATCAAATAGTAAAACATCTCAAAAAAGAATATTCTGCAGAAATTAGAGGAAATTAAGATTTAAGGCAGGAATTTCGCCTTTTGTAATGAATATAATAAAGTAGACTACTAAAGCTGGAGATGTTGCTAATGATTAAGGAAAAAAATCAAAATAAGAAAAAATTCAAATTAAATATTCTGGGAGACCAGTTTACTGTGACCGGAGAATTTAGTGAAGAATATATTAATAAACTTGCAGACCATGTAGAAAAAACCGGCAGGGAGATCAAAAATGCTTATCCTAAATTGCCTTTTCGGCGCTTATCTCATCTAACTATGATTAATCTGGCTGATGAATATTTTAAACTTCGCAGTCAGTGTATTGATTTAAGTAAAGAAAAAGAAAGATTAAAAGAGGCTAATCAGAGTTTACATCAGGAATTAAAAAAACTGCGGCAGGAGAATGAGGAATTAAATACTCTACTCGAGGAGGTAGAATAATTGGATATTATTAATTTCCTCGATATCATTATCTTGGTAATTTTACTCTTTTTTGCCTATAATGGTTTTAGAAGAGGATTTATAGATCAGACCAGTACTATACTCGGACTGCTTGCGGCTTTATTTGTGGCCGTTAGACAGTATGAGTATTTTACTCAATTTTTGGAACCGTATTTAGATCTTTCAACTTCGCTGCTGCAGTTTATTTCTTTTGCGGTAATTTTTATAGTTGTTAATATAGTAATTCATGTACTGGGGATTACCCTGAAAAAAATTGTGGATGCTATTTTTCTGCAGCCGGTTGATCGTGCTGCTGGATTTTTGTTGGGTCTGGTAAAAGCTGGGATAATTGTTTATTTATTGATTCTAATTCTGGCCCAGATCCCCTATCAAAAAATTAATGATGTTTTAAATGAATCATTTCTGGCAAAAAGAATCATCGAGGCATCACCCTTTATACAATCAAAGATTGAAGAAATTTTTCGGCCATGAAATTTTCATGGCCTTTTAGCTTTTAATTAAAGTTTTTAATAACAGAGGAAAGAGGTGTTATGATGCAGGAAATAAGCAATAAAGAAATTGCAAAGATTCTGTCAGAATTTGCTGACTTAATGGCAATTAAAGGAGAAAATGACTTTAAGATAAGAGCTTATGCCAATGCAGCTCGTAAAATAGAATCTTACGCCGATAATATTCAGCAGCTGGCAGCGGAGGATAAATTAAAAGATATTAAAGGAATTGGGAGCGGTATTGCAGAATCGATTAATGAACTTCTTCAGAATGGTCTTATCGAGGAAATGGAAGCGATTAAAGCAGAGCTGCCAGCCGGAGTTATAGAAATGACAGATATACAGGGGCTGGGTCCTAAAACAGCGCACCGCTTTTATTATGAATTGGAAATTGAAGATTTGATAGGTCTGGAAAAGGCTCTTAAGGCTGGAAAAGTACAGAAACTTAAGGGTTTTGGGAAAAAGTCAGAGGAAAAATTACTCAGAGCATTAAAAAACCATGAAAAGTATGTTGATAAAATTATTCTGGCAAAAGCTTTAAGAACAGCGGAAGAGATTATTGAAACAATTAAAACTGAGCTTGAGCCTGATCTTTTTGGAGAAATTGAAGTCTGCGGCAGCAGCAGGAGAGCCAAAGAACTGATCGGTGATCTCGATATTTTGATTGCGACTGCAGAGCCGAAAAAGCTTTCCCAAAAAATAAAAAATCTTGATTTTGTGGCTGAGGTTATTGGCGCTGGAGAGACCAAGGTCAGCATCAGAACTGATCAGGGAGTACAGACTGATTTTAGATTAGTCAGTAAAGAAGAATTTCCTTCTGCCCTCCATTATTTTACCGGATCTCAGGCTCATAATGTAAGGATGAGGCAGCTTGCTAAAGATAAAAATTTAAAGCTGAGTGAATACGGACTTTTTAGAGATGACGGTAGTAAAGAAAAAATTGAATCTGAAGCAGATATTTTTAGAATTCTGGGGCTTGATTATATTATTCCCGAATTGAGAGAAGATCAGGGAGAAATTGAGGCAGCTCAAAGAGGAGAATTACCTAATAGTATTCAGCTGACTGATATTAAAGGGGATCTCCATCTGCATTCCCGCTACAGTGATGGTGCCTTTTCGATTAGGAAAATGGCAGAAGCTGCTAAAGAAAGAGGTTATCAGTATATTGCTGTAACCGATCACTCCCAGTCTCTGACCGTAGCCAGTGGTATGTCAATTAAAGAGTTAAAAGAGCAGCTTGAAGAAATTGATCAACTTAATCAAACTCTGACTGATTTTAGAATATTTAAAGGAGTAGAAGTTGATATTCTTAAAAATGGAGAGCTGGATTTTAAGGATGAGCTGCTGGAAAAAATTGATTTTGTAATAGCTTCTGTGCATAGTTATTTTAACCTTGATGAGGATCAGATGACAGCCAGAATTATCAGAGCAGTTAAAAATCCTCATGTAAATTTAATAGCACATCCCCGGGGAAGAATGCTGGGAGGAAGAGAAGCTTATGCAGTTGATTTAGAAAAAGTAATCAAAGCAGCTGCAGAGAATGGCACAGCACTTGAAATTAATGCCTCACCTCAGCGTCTGGATCTGAATGCTGAATGGGCTCGTAAAGTTAAAAAGGCAGGAGGAAAAATCTCAATCAATACTGATGCCCATCATTATAAGGAATACAGTGATATGGAATTTGGAATAGTAACTGCTCGCCGCGGCTGGCTCGAAAAAGAAGATGTGATCAATACTTTTTCCTCAGAACAGCTGCTTGATTTTTTGAAGCAGAAAGGAAAGAATTCTTAGTCAATTAACTTTTTGTAAATTATAATAAATATTAGTAATCGAAACGAATTTAGCCATAAAATTAATTCCGGAGGTATTTAAGTTGAAAGAACACAGTCTGGAAGTACTCGAATATAATAAAATTATTAAGATGACTGCTGAGAGATCAGCAACAAAGATTGGAAAAGAAATTATAAAAAAATTAGAACCTGTTAATAATAGCAAATATATTAAAGAAAGACTGGCTGAAGTTACAGCTTTAAAGTCAATGATTAAAGAGTTTTCTACTCCTCCTTTTGGTGGAGTCCGTGATATTAGAGAGGATTTAAAAAAAGCAGCAAAAGGATCTGTACTTTCCACGGATGCAATCACCAGAGTGAGAAGCACCCTGAGAGGAGTTTTTGAGCTTCAGCGCTATTTAGATAATATTGAGTCTGATCTTGATCCGAGAATTATAGAGAGAGAATATCAGATAATTTACGATTTATGCGCAGATCTGCAGAATCGACCTGCACTGGCCAGAGAAATTGATCGCTGTATTAATGAATATGGAGAAGTAGCTGATGATGCAAGTGCTAAACTAAAATCACTGCGCTCAAAAATTGATTCAATAGAGAATTCAATTCGAGATAAACTTGATTCAATAATTAAAAGCAAACACTATCAGGATATGCTCCAGGAAAACATAGTGACCAGAAGAGAAAACCGATATGTTGTACCTGTTAAACAGGAGCAGCGTAATAATTTTGATGGAATAGTCCACGGTCAGTCTGCCAGTGGTCTGACACTTTTTATGGAACCGATGGCTGTAGTTCGTTTAAATAACGAGCTTAGAGAAGTTAGAGCCAGAGAGAGCGCAGAGATTCAGCGCATATTGCAGATGCTCAGCTCAAAAATCGCTCAAGATGAGAGTATTATAAAAAGAGATTTAATGATTTTAAGCAGGCTGGACAGTATCTCAGCAGCCGCAAAGTTTAGTCTTGATTATCAGTGTAATGCCCCTGAAATTAACGAAAAGGGGATTATAGAGTTAAATCAGGCCCGTCATCCGCTTTTGAAAGAAGAACCGGTGCCAATCGATCTTAAGCTTGGTGACGATATTGCAACACTGGTAATTACCGGTCCAAATACCGGTGGTAAAACAGTTGCTTTAAAAACTGTTGGGCTGTTAACTTTAATGACTCAGTCCGGACTGCATATTCCTGCTGCTGCCAATTCTACGGTAGCTGTCTTTAAAAAAATATTTGCTGATATTGGAGATGAACAAAGTATTGAACAAAGCTTAAGTACTTTTTCTTCTCATATGCACCGGATTCGAGAATTTCTGGCAGAATCAGATAATTCTACTCTAGTTTTAATGGATGAACTCGGGGTTGGAACTGATCCTGAAGAGGGGGCAGCCCTGGGTATTTCTATTCTGGAAAAATTGCAGGAAAAAAATGCAATTACTATTGCTACAACCCATTATAGTCAGTTAAAAAGTTATGCCTATACAACAGAGCGAGTCGAAAATGCTTCAGTTGAGTTTGATATTGAAACCTTAAAACCAACTTATAAGTTGATTATGGGGGTTCCAGGAGGTTCCAATGCCTTTGAGATTGCTCTTAGACTGGGAATTCCCAGAGAAATAATTGATCGAGCCCGCACACTTTTAAGTGATGAAGAAATAAAAGTTGAAGATATTATTAATGAACTGAATCAGGAAAGAAACCGCTACCAGCAATTGCGACAGGAGATGGAAGAATATCGAAATTGCGAAAAAGAGTTAAAAGAGAAATATGAAAGTATGATTAAGGAACAGCAGCAGCAGCATGAAAAAGAAATGAAAGCTGCTCGTGAGGAAGCAGAATCGATTGTTGAAGAGACAAAAAAAGAAGCCAGAAGGATAATTTCAAATCTGAAGCAGAAAGATTATACTCAGCGTTCTGAAGTTGATCGAGCTCAGACATCTGCCAACCAGGAGCTTAAAGAGTTGAGTCAAATTTTGGAAGCTGAAAATAAAAAGGAGAAAGAGAAAATTTCTGCAGATAAATTTGAAATAGGTGATCAGGTACGAGTAAGAAGTATCGGCCGTAAGGGTGAGATAACTGCTATTGACCGTGACAAAAAAGAAGCTCAGATTCAGGCTGGAATTATGCAGGTGACAGCCTCTCTGGCCGATCTGGTAAAAGTAGATATCCCTGATGATAATGAAGAAAAACAGCTTAAAAATTATAGAGTTCAGAAAGCTCAGCATGTTTCTCCAAAGCTTGATTTAAGAGGAGAAAGATATGAGGCAGCTCAATATAAAGTCGATAAATATTTAGATGATGCATTTCTAGCGGGTTTAAATGAAGTGGAAATAGTTCACGGGAAGGGAACAGGTGCTTTACGGCAGGCTGTAGAAGAAGTGCTTGCGAAGAATTCTCATGTTAAAGATTATCGCCTCGGTAGACAAAAAGAAGGTGGAATGGGAGTTACGATTGTTAAAATTAAATAGATAGAGATCTATTTATTATCTAATAGATTTATAAAAGGGATTTCTCCTCTGCAAGTAGGAGAAATCCCTTTTTGATTTTAGCATATTATTATTTTTTTATATTTTAAATTAGCAGTTAATCGTTACCAAAGATGTCAAAAAGGCTTCTGATTGGATTTTCTTCTTTTTTCGAATTGTTATTATCTGAGCTTGTATCCTGCTCCTGAGTTAAAGGTGCACTGGCAGGATGACGATTACAGTAACGATCAGGTTTTGTTTCATAGCGAAGATTTCCATTTCGCTGAACCTTTGGAATTCCGTATTCATGATCAATTTGCTGTACTGGCTCACCAGCTGCAATTGTATAGGTTCCTCTAACAAGTTCATCAGATTTTTTGTTTGAATTAACCTCTCTAAATGATTTTTGTGCTGGCCCGATTCTAATATTGGAACCAGAAATATAATGTCTTTCTTCAACCTGATCAGAAGGACAATTCTCTGTTGCCAGCAGTCCACTGGCCTTATCAACTCTAACTGTTTCTACCGGACCATGCAGACTTTCCTTTTGATTCGGTTCAGTCCCTCTTTTATAGGGTAAAACATCAATCCGGGGTGAGTATTCGTTCGCTAATAGCCCGGTATAAGGATCAACGTCTACTTCTATAATATTTTCAGGCATCTGAAAATTGATAACTGGCATATCTTTAACTGCCGCCCGCATGTAGTCTCCCCAAATTTGAGCAGCTTCACCACTACTAACAGTTTTAACATCATATTCCATTGATCTTCGTGTATCTTCACCAATCCAGACACTTGTGGCTATTTGAGATGTAAAACCGACAAACCAGGCATCAGTATAATCATTAGTAGTTCCTGTTTTACCTGCTACATCGCGATTCATCTGTGCTCGATGGCCGGTACCATTATCAACAACACTTTTTAACATGGAAGTAATTAAATAACTATCTTCCTGTGACATTACCATTTTACTTTCAGGCTGTGCTTCGTAAATTAATTTATCATGCTTATTATAGACTCTTGTTATCGCATGGGGTTCGGTATAAATACCCTTGTTGGCAAAGGTGCTATAAGCAGAAGCCATCTCAAGTGGGGTTACTCCTCGATTTAATCCACCAAGCGCAAGAGAATAGTGATCAGCCAGTCCATCATTTTCAGTAAAAGTCGAAATCCCCAATCTTTTTGTAAAATCAATTACCTTTTTTACTCCTACATCCTTAATTAATTTTACGGCTGCAACATTGACTGAGTGAGTTAAAGCAGTATTTAAATTGATCAACCCTCTGTAATGATCTCCATAATCACGAGGCCAGATACTAAGGTTATTACCCTTACCACTTTCTGAGGCCAGCATAGGTAAATCATTGATTACAGTTCCTGTTGTATAATCACCTTCAATTAAGGCTGTAGAATAAACAAATGGTTTAAAAGCAGATCCCGGCTGTCGTACTGCCTGATAGGCGCGGTTAAACTGATCAGTTCCCCGACCACCAACCATTGCTCTAATAGCACCATTATTTACATCCAGGCTAACAAGTGATAACTGGGGCTGCAGATTTTCACTCTGATTACTCTGAAAAGAGGGAATAAATCCATTTTCAATTTTATTATTAATTGTCTGTTCAGCTAATTTCTGCATTTCAGGGTCTAGAGTTGTATGTACCTTAAGTCCACCACTGTAAACCATCGAAGCTCCAAAACGATCAATTAATTGATCTCTGACATAAAGAATAAAATAATGAGCTCTATTTTCACTTTTTTCTTCAACCGTATCTAAATTTAATTTTTCATTTTTAGCTTTATCTCTTTCCGATTTAGAAATATAATCCAGCTCATACATTCTATCCAGAACAACATTTCTTCTTTTAATAGCAAGTTTCGGGTTTCTTAAAGGAGAATAATTATTTGGTGACTGGGGTAAACCTGCAATTAAAGCAGATTCTGCCAGATCAAGTTCCCAGACATGTTTACCAAAATACTGCAGAGAAGCGGTTTCAACTCCATAAGCACTGTGTCCGAGAAATATTTCATTTAAATACATTTCTAAAATTTCGGATTTAGTATACAGTCTTTCAAATTGAATTGCCAGATATGCTTCCTGAATTTTACGCAGGTAATTTTTATCCAGTGTTAAAAAAGCATTCCTTGCCAGCTGCTGGGTTATTGTACTTGCTCCCTGGTCAAGCAGATCACCTTTCATTATATTATTAACCATTGCACGTCCTATACCCCAGAAGTCAATACCGTGATGTACATAAAATTTAGTATCTTCAATTGCTACAATTGCATTCTTTAAATCTTCCGGCATTCTTTCTAAAGGGACATAGACTCTATTTTCCTTAAATAATTTTGTTAAAAGCTCACCCTTCGCATCATAAATCAGGGTCGCTTCACTTGAACCTTTATAATCACTAATATCAGGAGTATCCTGAATAATCCAGGTGACAGCACCTAAGATAGCGCCTGTTCCCAGGGCAAAAATTAATAAAAAAGTTATTAAAAATATTGCCTTTGTTCTTTTCTTCATTACTTAACCTCCCGTCAATAAAATATTATAACATAAAACAGCTGTTTATGGTACCCCTTGTTAGTAATTAATCTATCTGTTATAATTAAATGACAAAGGATACAGGAGGTGAAGTACCTGTTGCCGACAGCAAGGGACAGGTGTTTTTTATGGAAATTAATGAACAGTTAAAGATACTAAAAAGAGGAGTAAGTGATCTTATCTCCGAAGAAGAACTCAAGGAAAAATTGGTTGCAGCAGAAAAAGAAGGCAGGCCTTTAAAAGTCAAGCTGGGACTTGATCCTTCCGCACCGGATATTCATCTAGGTCATACTGTTGTGCTTCGCAAGCTGAAGCAATTTCAGGATTTGGGTCATGAAGTTTATTTAATTATAGGTGATTTTACCGGGATGATTGGTGATCCGACTGGAAAATCTGAAACCAGAAATCAGCTGACAAAAGAAGAAGTTTTAGAAAATGCCCGTACATACGAAGAACAGTTTTCTAAGGTGCTTGATCCAGATAAAACAAATGTTGTGTTTAATGGTGACTGGTTAAATGAAATGGATTTTGCTGATGTATTAGAACTTTCCGCTCATTATACAGTAGCAAGAATGCTGGAGCGTGATGATTTTTCCAAGCGCTATAATTCGGGAAAACCAATCGGGATTCACGAATTTTTCTATCCTTTAATGCAGGGTTATGATTCAGTTGCAATTGAAGCTGATGTTGAATTGGGGGGGACTGACCAGCGTTTTAACCTTTTAGTTGGACGCAAACTGCAGCAGGAATACGGCCAGGAGGCTCAGGTAGTACTTATGATGCCTTTACTGGAAGGTTTAGATGGTGTTAATAAGATGAGTAAAAGTCTGGATAATTATATTGGAGTTTATGATCAGCCTGCTGATATGTTTGGAAAGGTAATGTCGATTCCGGATGACATGATTTTACGTTATTTTGAGCTTTTAACTGATGTTTCAATTAAACGCTTAGAAGAGATGAAAGAAAAGCTCAGTCGGGATGATTTTAATCCTATGGAGCTAAAAAAGGAACTTGCACATGAGATTGTAAGCGAATATCACAATGATGAGGCGGCAGTTAAAGCCCGCCAGGAATTTGAAAGTGTGTTCTCAAAAGGTAATCTGCCAGAAGATATTCCTGTAATTGAGATCGCAGAATCTGATCTGGAAGCTGGCGAGCTCTGGATAGTTAAACTGGTTGCTGCCACTGGACTTGTTGACTCTAACAGTCAGGCCCGCAGAATGATCAAACAGGGTGCTGTCACAATAAATGATGAAAAATATGAAAAGATTAATCTGGATATTAAAGTTGAGGATGAAATGATAATTCAGATTGGTAAACGCCGCTTTGCTAAAATTAAATTAGTTTAAATGGTACTATAATTTATTTTTCTGTTCATTATAAATTAGTTTAAAATAACTAGGGTCTCAAAATCTTAATTCTCCATCCAGATCAGCTTTAAGAAAAACAAATAATCATATTTTGCAATTAATAAGACTACCTTCCCGATCAGAACCTCGTGTTCTGCGGTCAGCTGAGAGCATCCTGTTCTCAGGTCTTATTAATTGCTCATATTCTTAAAGTTTTTCTAGAAAAGCTGCTTAGTCAGTCGATTTAAGATTTTGAGCACTAGTTTCAGTTAAATACAATTACGAACAGAAAAATAAATATACTTTAATATAACTAATTTAATTTCAGCGGCAGCAGTTATTAGGAGAACAATCCATAATTAATTCTCAATGAAAAGCGTCGTGGAGATTAATATCTGAGAGAAAGAAATAAATTTATAGAGAGGAAGGTTTTAATGATTAAAAGTGGAGATGAAATAAGACAGGCTTATCTTGATTTTTTTGAGTCAAAGGGTCACTTAGTTATGGATAGTGCACCGCTGATTCCCAAAAATGATCCGAGTCTGTTGTGGATAAATGCCGGGATGGCTCCTTTTAAGCCTTATTTTGACGGCAGCCTTGAGCCACCTAAAAAGCGTATTGCTACCAGCCAGAAGTGTATCCGTACAAATGATATAGAAAATGTCGGTAAAACAGCCCGCCACCACACCTATTTTGAGATGCTGGGTAATTTTTCTTTTGGCGATTATTTTAAAGAAGAGGCCATTACCTGGGCCTGGGAGTTTGTAACAGAAGTATTGGAACTGGATCAGGATAAGCTCTGGATAACAATTTATAGAGAAGATGAAGAAGCTTTTAAAATCTGGCATGATCAGGTTGGGCTGCCGGAAGAAAGAATTGTCCGCATGGGGAAAAAAGAAAATTTCTGGCAGATTGGAACTGGTCCCTGTGGTCCCTGTTCGGAGATTCATTATGACCGCGGTGTAGAAGCTGGAGATAGTGAAGAAGATGTACTCGGTGGTGAGGGTGACAGATATTTAGAAATCTGGAACCTGGTATTTACTCAGTACAATTATACTGAGGCGGGAGAATACAAAGAATTACCAAATAAAAATATAGATACCGGAATGGGTCTGGAGAGGGTTGCATCAATTCTGCAGGAAACTGAAACCAACTTTGAAACAGATTTAATTAAACCGATTATCGATCAGGTAGTAGAAATGACAGGTATTCCCTATCAGCAGGATCAGGAGAGTGTTACTGCTTATCGAGTAATTGCCGACCACATTCGTTCAGCCTCTGTTGCTATTTCAGATGGAGCTCTGCCTTCCAATGAGGGACGGGGTTATGTAATTAGGCGGCTGATTAGAAGGGCTGCTCGTTATGGCCGCAAACTTGGTTTTAAAGAACCATTTTTATATAAATTAGTAGAAAAAACAGCTGAGATTGTAAAGGGAGTTGCTCCCGATTTAAAAAAACAGCTGGCTCATGTTAAAAATGTGCTTAAATCTGAAGAAGAAAGTTTCTTAAAAACCTTAGAACAGGGTTTAAATATTCTGGAAGAAATGCTGGCTGAACTTGAAGCCGAAAATAAAGAAGTACTGGCCGGTAAGGATGCCTTCCGCCTCTATGATACTTACGGCTTTCCCCTTGATTTAACTGAAGATATTGCAGCCGAAGCCGGAATTAAAGTTGATGAAGATGGTTTTGAAAAAGAGATGGAAGCTCAGCGGAAAAGAGCTCGCGAAGCCAGAGAGGAAACTTCTTTCAGCAGTGGTGAGGTAGAAAAGTTATACGCAGAGTTTAAAGATCAGATTGAGGAAGATAACTTTACCGGTTACCACTCCTTCAAAGAAAAGACTAAAGTTGTTGGCCTGCTTAAAGATAAGCAGAAGGTCGAAAAGCTTGGCAAGGGGGAAAACGGTGAGATTATTCTTGCAAAGACTCCATTTTATGCAGAAAGTGGAGGTCAGATTGGGGACAAAGGGGTAATTAAGTCTGATAATTTTGAGGCAGAGGTTAAGGATACTATTAAAAAAGCTGATGTTTTTGTTCATCAGGTAGAAGTAAATAAAGGTGAACTCAAGCCTGGTTCTGCTGTGGAAGCAGTAGTATATCATAACCGCCGTCTGGCAACTGCCCGTCATCATTCGGCAACTCATCTGCTTCATAAAGCTTTAAAAGAAGTCTTAGGTGAACATGTAAATCAGTCAGGTTCTCTGGTAGCTCCAGATAGATTGCGTTTTGACTTTACTCACTTTTCTGCTCTTACAGCAGAGGAAATTGATGAGATTGAAAGAAAAGTAAATCAGGCAGTAATGAAAAATTATTCTGTTCAAACTGAGATAAAAGATATTGATGAAGCTAAAAAGATGGGAGCGACTGCTCTTTTTGGTGAAAAATATGGCGAAGAAGTCAGAGTTGTTAAAATGGGTAATTACAGCCTTGAATTATGTGGTGGAACCCATGTTGATGCTACTGGTGACATCGGAGCCTTTAAAATTGTTTCGGAAAGCGGTATTGCTGCTGGAGTAAGAAGAATTGAAGCAGTAACCGGTGAATATGCTCTTGATTACTTTAATTCAAAACTTGATCTTTTAAATAAGACTGCTGCTGAACTAAAAACTGAGCCTGATAATTTGCTGCAGCGGGTTAAACAATTGCAGAAAGAACAAAAAAATCTGGAAAAAGATCTGGAAGCATTAAAACAGAAATTAGCTGGTTCGAAAAAAGACGAATTGATTGACCAACTGCAGGAAGTAGAAGGAGTAAATTTACTGACAGCAGAATTGGATGGACTTGATAATTCAGCCTTAAGAAATTTAAATGATCAGCTGAAAGATAAAATTGATTCAGCTGTAATTGTTCTGGCCAGTAAAGGTGAGAACAAGGTTATTTTTGTTGCCTCTGTTACTGATGATCTTATTAAAAAAGGATTTAAAGCTGGAGATATTATCTCAAAAGTAGCCCGAATTGCCGGTGGTGGTGGGGGTGGACGTCCTGATATGGCCCAGGCAGGAGGTTCAAAACCAGAAAAGACTGCTGAGGCACTGGCAGAAGTAGAAAAAATTGTGAGGGAAATTGAAGGCTGATTAAATAAAATATTAAATTAAGCTTTATAAGTAAAAATTACTGATAAAAACAAGGAATTTGCAGCTGACTGCAGAAATAATAATATAAGGCAAATTAAAATACGGGATGTGATATATATGGCCGCAGAAGATTTTAATGATAAAACTATGAGATTTAAGATTAATAAAGAAGAATTAAGTGAAGCAGCATTTGTGCTGGGTAAGGTTTCTAAGGCCCTGGAGGAAAAAGGGTATAATCCTATTAACCAAATTGTCGGATATTTACTTTCTGGAGATCCTGCTTATATAACAAGCTACAAAGATGCCCGGACAATGATTAGAACTATTGACCGCGATGAGATTATAGAAGAATTACTGCGGAGTTACTTAAATAACTAGCAGGATGATACTGTTAAGGCAGCTGAATTTTCTCAGCTGTCTTTTTTTAACTAAAGATATCAAAAAATGTTGAATATCAACTAAGGAAAACAATAAATGTCTTGTTATTATTCTTTTTTTTATATAAAATTTGCTTATAATCAATTAATCATATTTGGGAGGAATTAATAATGAGATACGCAGTAATTGGAACCGGGTCACGTTCAGCAATGTATTATGAAGCCTTAGTTGAAAATGAAAAAATAGCAGCAGAAAATGAACTGGTTGCTCTGCTTGACTTAAATCAGACAAGAATGGACTATGTTAACGAAAAACTGGGTCTTGAGCTGCCAACCTATAAGCCGCATCAGTTTGAAAAAATGCTGGCAGAAGAGAATATCGAGGGGATTGTAGTTACCACCAAAGATTCACATCACCATGAATACATAATTAAGGGTCTGAAAAATGATTTAAAAGTGATTACAGAAAAGCCGATGACCACCAACGAAGTAAAAAATCAAGAAATAATTGATACTATGGAAGAAACAGGTAATGATTTAACTGTTACATTTAATTATCGTTATTCACCTTACCGCTCTAAAGTAAAGGAAATGCTGCAGGAGGGAGTAATTGGTGAGGTGACAATGGTTGAGTTTCACTGGTATCTGGATACGACTCATGGTGCTGATTATTATCGCCGCTGGCATGGAGAAAAAAGAAACTCAGGTTCACTCTGGGTTCACAAGGCAACTCATCATTTTGATTTAGTAAACTGGTGGCTTGACTCAGCCCCCGAAGAAGTATTTGCCTTTGGTGAGAAAAGATTTTATAAACCAGAAACTTTTCAGTATAGAATGAGATGTAAGGATTGTGATGTTAAGGAGCAATGTAATTTTGAACTTGATATGAGTTCTTCAGATAAACTTTCTGCTCTTTATCTGGATGCAGAAGCTGAAGACGGCTACTTTAGAGATCGCTGTGTATTCTCTCCAGAAATAAATATCTGGGATACAAGAGCTCTGACTGTCAGGTATCAGAACAGAGCACTTTTAAGTTATTCACTTAATAACTATGCACCTTATGAGGGATATAAAGTTGCCTTTATTGGAACTGAGGGAAGAATTGAACAGGATGTTGTCGAAGCTTCTTATATTAGCGGACATGATGGAGAATTAGAAAGACAGACCCCGGATAATAATATCAGGCTGGAAGTTTTTCCACTTTTTGAAGAGTCCTATACAATTGATGTAGAAGTGGAAGAGGGTGGACATGGTGGAGGAGATAAGCGTTTATTAGAAGATATTTTCCTTGAAAATCCTGAAGCAGATCCACTGGGACGACAGGCAGGTGGCTATGATGGGGCAATGTCAATTTTAACAGGTATAGCAGCCAGACGGTCAATTGAAAAAGATCAGCCAATTAAGATAGATAATTTGGTAGAATTTCCATCAAGATTAACAAAATAATTTTGATTAGCAAATATAGTTTAACTCCCTATTAAGTAGATAAGACTTCTGATTAATTTCAGAAGTCTTAATTGCTATTAAGACATAAAAATTATGGAGTGATAAAATTGAATTCATTTAAAAGATTTTTAAACTATGTTAAACCTTACTGGCATTATATTTTATTTGCTGCTTTTGGGGGAACAATTAAATTTGTTCTGCCAATGATTTTTCCTCAGATTATGCGATATTTTGTTGACGAAATCCTTGTTAATGCGGGCAATATATCTGTCGGTCTGAAATCTGAGTATATTAGTAAAATCCACTATTATTCTTCGTTGATGATTGGCCTTTATTTTTTCGTCTGGATTCCAGGGGTTTATATTCGACATAAATATGCAGGTAAACTGGCTCAGAGTGTAGTTTTTGATCTTCGTTATAATCTATTTAAGCATATTCAGAGAATGTCTGCTTCTTATTTTGATCAAAATAAATCAGGAGCCATTGTAACCAGATTAATCAGTGATATTCAGCTCTGTCAGAATATGCTAAATAGTGCTATGACAAATGTCTGGATTGATGGGTCTATTTTAATATTTCTGCTGATTATTATGTTTAAGATGGATGTAACACTGACTCTGATCAGTTTATCAATTCTACCTTTTTATATAATGATAATTAAAACTATAGGCCAGCGGGTTAAAGAATCGAGTAGAATGGTTCAGGATGAAATCGAAAATATTCAGGGGGATGTTCAGGAAAAAATATCAGGAGCAACTGTTATTAGAGCTTTTACAATGGAAAAACAGGAAGAAGAAAAATTCGAAAAAAAATCTAAAAAACTTTTTAATTTTAATATGAATCGAGTTAAACTCTCTTCTATTAACAATGCTTTAAATGGTTTTTTAATTAAAATAGCACCTGTAATTATAATCTGGTTTGCTTCAATAAGTATTCTTAATGGTAATTTATCAATTGGTGAGATGACAGCTTTTTATGCCTATCTGGGTATGTTCTATATGCCAATTGAACGATTTTCTCGGCTAAATGTTGTTTTTTCGAATTCAATGGCGGCTATCGATAGAGTTTTTGAGGTTTTTGATAAAACACCTGAGGTGCAGGAAAAAGAAAATGCCCGAGAATTCGTTGATATGGAGAAAAAAATAGAATTTAAAAATGTTAATTTCTCCTATAATGGGGAAGAAAAAGTTTTAAAAAATATAAATTTGACTGTAGAAAAAGGAGAAAAGATTGCTTTTGTAGGGGCAAGTGGAGCCGGGAAATCCTCTCTGGTCAATTTGATTCCTCGTTTTTATGATGTATCTTCAGGTAAAATCTTAATTGATGGAGAAGACATAAGAGAATTTAAGCTAAAATCACTGCGAGAAAAGATAGGAATAGTTCTTCAGGAGGCAATTTTATTTAGCGGTACTCTTAGAGAAAACATTCTTTACGGGAAAAAAGATGCTGCGGAAGAAGAAATAATCAAAGCGGCTAAAGCAGCTAATGCTTACGATTTTATTATGCAGCTGGAAAATAATTTTGAATCTGAGGTCGGGGAAAGAGGTGCGCGCCTTTCGGGAGGACAAAAACAGAGAATAACAATTACCAGAGCTTTTTTAAGTGACCCTTCCATTTTAATTCTTGATGAAGCCACTTCTTCACTTGATTCCAGATCCGAAAATTTAATCCAGGAGTCTTTAGAAAAATTAATGGAAGGAAGAACAACTTTTATTATTGCACATCGTCTTTCTACAATTATGAATGTGGATAAAATTGTAGTTTTGGAGAAAGGAGCAATTAAAGAAATAGGCAGTCATCAAGAATTACTGCAGAAAAATGGCCTTTATAAAAAATATTTTAAAGAACAGTTTCAGGAGGCGATTAAATATTCAAAAGAGGATTTGCTGGAAAACTCAACTACTTAACTGAATAAATTTAGTATTCGAAACTATTTTCTGAAAATGTTTTTTATCTAGCTAAAGGCCTCTAATTAGAGGTCTTTTACTTTTCTGTATTCAAGTGGTGATAAATCTGTAAAATCCTTAAAAATTCTGCCAAAATGAGTAATGTTATTAAAACCAACTTTGGTTGCAATTTCTGTAACAGAAAGATTACTCTGCAAAAGCAGTTTGCTTGCTTCTTTTATTCTTACATTATTTTTATATTCTACAAAGTTAAAGCCTGTAACTTCCTTAAACACACGGCTTAAATAGCCAGAGCTGTAATTAAATTTTTTTGCCAGTCTACCTAGAGTTAATTTTTCATTGTAATTCTGACTTATATAAGCAGCAATTTCAGAAATTTTCTTATGTTTCTGGTCCGGATACTTGAGATTTTGAATGGTTGATTTTGCCAGAATTCTTTTAATGAAAATTAACATTTCAGCAATAATTAAATTTATATATAAAGCATTTTCTGCATCTCTTTCTTTTTTTGATTCGGCAGTTAACTTAAATAGTTCTTCTTCCAGCCAGAGCTGCTGCTCTGGATTCAGGCTTAAAACATTTTCTTTCTTCTCAAAAATCCCAAAAAGTTCTGCTGCATTCATTTCGGCTGCCAGAGAAGAAAATAGATTCTCATCAAACTGAATTAAAATCCTTTCATGTTCAGGTTTTTTCCTATCAATAGTGCTGGTTTTATGAAGAATATTTTTATTAATTAAGACCAGATCCCCTTTTTTTACATGGTAGCTGCGCTGATTAATAAAATAATTGCGTTCACCTTTTAAGAGATAATAAATTTCAAATAGATTGTGGTAATGTTTTTGATCCATATTAAATGGTTCTGAATTTCTTTTTACATGAGTAATAACAGGTTTGTTCATTTTTCGCCTCCAGAGAATAAATTAAATTGATTAAATCACTTATCTTTAAGCTGAAAAATTTGCTTATTTACTAAAATGATTATATAATATTTTATTGAAGAAAGAAAATTGGAGGCAAAAGATTTGAGAATTTTAGGACTGGATTACGGTAACAAAAGAGTTGGAGTTGCAGTAAGTGATTCTCTGGGCTGGACAGCTCAGCCGCTGTCAACACTCAAAATGCACGGACATCAGGAACTGCTTTTAGAAATTAAAGAATACATAGATAAATATGCTGTAGAAAAAATAGTTGTCGGGATGCCCTATAACATGGATGGTTCAGTCGGAAAAAGAGCGGAAATAACTCAGGCTTTTGTTAACTTTTTAAAAAATAATCTTGAGCTTCCGATAATAATTCAGGATGAACGTCTAACAACAAGTCAGGCTAAAAATATTTTGCTGGAGGCTGATGTGAGTAGACAGGGTAGAAAAAAGGTGATTGATAAGATGGCTGCTGCTTTAATACTGCAGTCTTATCTTGATCAGCAGTAAAATTGCTATCCAGTATCAACAGTTAATTAAAAGAAAGGGGTAATTAAAATGAGTGATGGTAAGTTTTGGATTGACGAAGATAAAAAGGAATTAGTTTTATCAGATGGCACCGGAGAGAGCCGTTTTATAATAGAAGATGATCTGGTTATTGATGGGGTTAAATATCTAATAATTGTTGATGCAAGAGCGGGCGAAAATGCTGATGCAACAGTTGTTAAAATTTTAAATGAGGGTGAAGAAGAAATTATTATTCCTGTTGAAGAAAAAGAGGAATTTGAAAAAGTTCAGGCAGCTTACATAGAAGATATGGAGTAATTTTTAATTAAGCCGGCTGAGCTAAAAACCTGCTTTTATCTGGATGAATTTTTAGAAACTAAAGAATTAGATTATGAGAGGAAGAATATGAAGTTGAAAAGAACAGCCCTGGTATTTTTAGTTTTTATTATATTACTCAGTTTTTCGCTGAGGGCTTATTCTTTAATGGAGCCTATAAATGAACTCGATCCACAGGAAATTCTGGTTGAGATTGAAAAAGGAATGACAGGTCGTGCAATTGCGGAAAAACTGGAAAAAGAAGGAGTAATTAAATCTTCAACCATTTTCTATTTATTACTTCGATTTAAAGGGATTGATAATCTCAGAGCAGGTTATTATCGCTTTTCAACTTCCGATACTCCTCTAAAAATTATAGATAAACTGCAGCGTGGGGAAGAAGAAATATTTAAAATTACTATCCCGGAAGGATTTACTCTGCAAGAAATTTTAAATAGATTTGCAGCTCTGGAGATTCCTAAATATAAGAGAGATTTACTGGCCAGAGAAATAAATCGTCAGGTTGCAGAGCTAAAACTGCCAATGGATTTTTCTGATTCAGATTTAAGTAAAGATCAGATTTATCCGGCTGAAGGAATTATTATACCTACAACTTATAATTTCCCCCTCAGTTATAGTGAGAGTGACATAGCTGAAGAGCTGATAAATTATTTTGTAGAAAAAAGACTGCCACAAATTAAAGAGGCAGCTGCCAAAATGGATTATTCTGCTTATGAACTTTTAATAATTGCTTCTTTAATTGAAGAAGAAGGGAAACTAAAATCCGAAAATAAAACTATTGCTTCGGTTATTTATAACCGTCTGCAGGCAGGGATGCCGCTGCAGTTGGATGCTACTGTTCAATATGCTTTACCAGAAAGAACTAAAAGAGTGTTATATAATGATTTAAAAATCGATTCTCCCTATAATACCTATCAGGTATCTAATCTGCCGCCCACTCCAATCGCCAGTCCCGGAGATCTTGCTGTAGAAGCAGCTATTAATCCTGCTCAAAGTGACTATTTATTTTATTTTGCCCGGGAGGACGGCAGTCATGTTTTTACAGAGAGTTATGACCAGCATCTGCAAAAACAGAAAGAACTAAATTATTAAAAGCAGAAAAATCATTAAGCAATCAGTCAAAAAGCAGGCAAAATTTAAGGAAGTAGATTATGAAAATTACCGATATTAACAATCAATTTGCTAAAAATAAATACATAGAAGCGGAATTTGTTGAGATTGAAAAAGAATGTAAAGCAAAGCATATTCCAATTATTGATCGCGATGCGGCAGATTTGCTTAAAATGCAGTTAAAAATTAAAAAACCCCATAAAATACTTGAGATTGGAACAGCCGAGGGTTTTTCAACATTATTACTGGCTAAATACAGTTCTCAGTGGTCAGAGATAACTGCTGTCGAAATTGATTCTCAGAGAGCTTTAAAGGCAAAAGAAAATTTTGCTCGTTTTAATTTTCAGGATAAAATTGATTTAAAGATTGGCGATGCTTTTGATATCCTAATGTATTTACAAAAAGATTATGATTTTATTTTTCTTGATGCTGCCAAGGGGCAGTATTTTTATCTTTTTGAATATTTAATGGAGCTTCTGGCTCCAGAAGGACTTTTAATTTCCGATAATGTGCTCTATAAAGGTAAGGTTTTAGAAACAGGTGAAACACATCATAAAATCAGGACAATAGTCAATAATTTAAAAAAATATTTAAAATTAATAATGAACCATCCAGAGCTTGATTCTACTATAGTGACTGCAGGCGATGGGATGGCAATTAGCAGGAGGAAGGATATAAATGAATAAAGTTGAATTACTGGCACCGGCAGGGAGTTTAGAAAAATTAAAAACTGCCATTTTATTTGGTGCAGATGCTGTATATTGTGGAGGTTTAAACTTTGGCTTAAGAGCTGGAGCTGATAATTTTACTGTTGAAGAACTGGAGGAAGGAATTGAATTTGCTCATCAGCGTAATAAAAAGGTTTATATGACTCTGAATATGATTCCTCACAATAAGGAGTTGGCTCAACTTCCAGAATATATAGATCAAATTAAAAAGCTCAATCTGGATGCATTAATTATTTCTGATCCAGGAGTTTTTGCTGCAGTTAAAAAAGAAATGCCGGAGATGGAAGTTCACATCAGTACCCAGGCCAACAATGTTAACTGGGCTTCGGCTTTATTTTGGGCTGATCAGGGTGCTGAACGGATTATTCTGGCCCGGGAGCTCAGTCGGGAGGAAAGCAAAGAAATTATAGCAAAAACAAAAGGCAGAGTTGAACTGGAGTATTTTGTTCATGGAGCAATGTGTATTTCTTATTCTGGCCGCTGTCTATTGAGCAATTATTTTGTTGGGCGTGATGCAAATAAGGGAGACTGTGCTCAGTCCTGCCGCTGGAAATATCATCTGGTTGAGGAAAAGAGGCCTGGCGAATATTATCCAGTTGAAGAAAATGATCAGGGAACTTTTATTATGAATTCTCGCGACTTAAATCTGGCAGAAGAGATACCAGAACTAATCGATATAGGACTCAGCAGTCTAAAAATTGAAGGTAGAATGAAAAGTATTCATTATGCTGCCACAGTAGTTAATACTTACAGGCAGCTTATTGATCAGTATTACAGGGATCCTGAAAATTTTAAAGCTGATCCCGAACTCCTGGCAGAACTCAGAAAAATAAGTCATCGAGATTACACAAAAGGTTTTTATTATGGAAAACCTGGAGCTGAGGGGCAGCGATACGAAAGCTCTTCTTATTTGAGGAGTTACGATTTTATGGGAGTTGTTAGAGAATATGATAATTCTAAAAGGGAAGCTGTTGTAGAAGTCAGGAACAAGATTTTTAAGGGAGATGAGCTGGAATTTATAGTACCCGGGCAGAAAACTTTTACAGTTAATGCCTCTTATTTACTTGATGAAGAAGGGGCAGAAATCGATTCAGCTCCTCATCCAAAACAGCTAATTAGAATCCCACTTAAAATTGAAGTTCCTGCTGGATCGTTACTGCGCCGGCAAAAGGAGAATTAAGATGAAGGATACTTTAAAGCTGAGATATGAGATTGATCCTACAGAAATTAATTATATTGACATGATTATTAAAGCCTACGAGGGAGTTGGCATTGTAAATGTCGATCATGATAATCCAGGTGAAATTTGGATTGATGTTACAGAGGGCACCAAAAATGAGGTTAAAGAAATAATGTCTGATCTGGGGCAGGAATTTAAAGTGAGATTGATTTCAGAAGAATAATTTTTTATCTTATTAAAAAGGTTATATCCATTATTCCCTGTATTGACTACAATCTTAAATATTCTAAATAAGAACTGATTAAAATGTAAAATAAGAACATTTGACAATCAGTCAGTAATTGTTTATTATTAAGTTGATAATCATACATAATTTAATAAGTCGATAATGATTATTGATGTTGAACTGGAAGTAAAAGAAGGAGGAAGATTGTATTATACATTTAACTAGTAGTTTACAACAGGGAGGTAATAGTGATGCTGAGTAAAAGCAGGATTTTAATCTCGGTGATGTTACTCCTCATAATGGTGGCTTTTGTCAATCTCGAGGAAGCGAAGGCTCTGGAACTGACTGAATTTGGAAGTAGAGCAATGAGCAGGGGAGACGAAGGAATAGATGTAGCTGTATTACAGCAGAAACTTAAACAGTTAAATTTTTATAAGGGAAATATAGATGGGATTTATGGAGGAGTTACAGTTAAAGCAGTTAAGAAATTTCAACAAGAAAATGGACTAAGTGTAGATGGCGTTTTTGGTGAGAGTTCTTTTAAAGTTCTACCTGAGTTAAAAGCACAGTTAAACTACAACATATCCAGAGATGATATTATCTTACTTGCCAGAATTATTCATGGTGAAGCTAGAGGTGAAGATTTTAGAGGGAAAGTTGCTGTCGGATCAGTTATTTTAAATAGAATTGTCAGTAATCAGTTTCCAAACACAATTAGAGATGTTATCTTACAGAAGGGACAGTTTAGTAGTTTAATGGATGGGCAGGCTAACTATTATCCGGGCGAAGAAGAACTGCAGGCTGCCAGAGCAGCTTTAATTGGATATGATCCAACTCTGGGTTCGATTTATTTTTACAATCCGGATATTGCTACAAATACTGCCTGGATATCTCGACGTAATTATGTAACCAGAATTGGTGGTCACGTATTTTTACGATAGAACAAAAAATGAAAGTTTCATAAATATAAATATAAATATTATTAATTAAACTATGTAGAAGCAAAAAAATAGCACCATTCCGGTGCTATTTTTTTAGATATTAATATCCAATTTTTGTTATTTGGGTAAAATATTATTTTTCTTCCTGCAGATTTTTCATATTCTCCATACATTCTCCGCAGATTGTTCTACCTTTATATTCGATAGTGTCATCTGCACTGCCGCAGAATATACAGGCTGGTTCATATTTTTTCAAAATAATTTTTTCTTCGTCAACGAAGATTTCCATTGGGTCTTTTTTATTGATATTCATAGTTTTTCTGAGCTCAATTGGAATTACCATTCTACCCAAATCATCAATTTTACGGACGATACCAGTAGATTTCATGTTAATTCTCCTTTCTTAACAAATTTCGACAAATTATTCTTATTTATTACATTATACAATTATTCAGACCCATAGTCAATACCCAAAAGTTATTTTTTCAAGTAAAAAATGGATATTTAAGCGAAAAAATTCAAAAAACTTATTAATATCTCTCCCGATTTATGATAGAATATAAACAGTCATCTAAAATGGGGTGTTATATATGGAAAAGTTAAAGGAAAAGTTTCAGAGAAAGTTAGCAGAAAATAATTATAAATTAACCAGGCAGAGAGAGATTATTCTGGAAACAATTCTGGCAAAAGAAAACTGGCATTTTACAGCCGAAGACTTATTTTCAGCAGTAAAAAAAAGGGATAAGGATATTGGCATGGCAACTATTTATAGAACCCTGGAGCTGATGCAGAATTTAGATATAGTACATGTTCTTGATTTTAATGATGATTCTCGTAAATACGAAATTCATCTTGAGGAGGCTCATCATCATCATTTAATTTGTAAAGGCTGTGGTAAGTTGATTGAATTTAGTGATCAGGATATAAATTATTTTGAAGCTGAGTTGGAAGAAAAATATAATTTTGAAATTACAGAACATAAGTTAAGATTTTATGGTTATTGTCAAGAATGTAAGGAGAGAAATTAAGCAAGAATAAAGGTTTTTTTTCTTTATTATAGAATAGTATATATATAGCAATTAAGAGAGGTAGGTTGAGTTATGGAAGAAACTAAAAAATGCTTAAAAGATTTAATTGTATTTCAGAATCTTGACCCGGAGGAACTGGAGTTACTATGTGAAAATTCTTATGCTAAATTTTACGAAAAAGGTGAAGTTATCTTTTTTGAAAATGACAGTGTAAAAAAATTATATTTACTTGTAAATGGTAAGGTTAAACTTTCTATGCTTTCTGCAGAAGGGAAGGAAAAAGTACTGACAATTCTGCAGGAAGGAGATATTTTTGGTGAACTTTCACTTTTTGACGAAGACCCTCATCCCTTAACAGCCGAAGTGATGGATGATGCCCGTCTGTTAATTATTCCCTGGAATGAAATGGAGAAGATGATTATTGACAGGCCTTCACTTGCAATTAAGATTATTGAGGCTCTTTCCAAAAAAACTAGACTTTTAACCAGTCAGGTAAGAGAACTGGTTTTTCAGGACGCTGCAGGTAGACTGGCCAGCCTGCTTTCGAGACTGGCAGAAGATTTTGGTCGAGAAATTGAAGATGGAACGGTGATTGATTTAGTTTTAACCCATCAGGAAATAGCAAATTTGATTGGCTCTTCCCGGGTTACAGTTACTAAATTGATCAATAAGTTTATTGATGATGGTGTAATAACAATTAAAAAACGAAAAATTATTATTAAAGATTTTGAATCACTGGGAGAACGTCTGCAGACAGTTTTTTAAATAAAGCTGGATTGAATCCCGGTGTTCCAATACATAGGAGACACGCTGGTATACTTTTCCAGCGTGTTTTAAGTTAAATAAAAGAATAACAAATTTAAGAATTCAGGAGGTAGAAGATGAGTATTTTTATACCAGATAGTGAAACAAAATTATATGGCTTACTTGGTAAAACACTAAGTCACTCGATTTCCCCATCTCTGCATAATAATGGTTTTAGAGATTTAGGGATTAATGCAATCTATTTGATGCTGGAAACTAAAGATCAGGATCTAGGAGAATATATTAGTTCTCTTAAAAACTTAGGATTTGCCGGCTGGAATGTGACGATTCCTCATAAAGAAAGCATTATTCCTTATTTAAATGGCTTTTCTTCTCTGGCCAGAGCTGCAGGAGCGGTAAATACTGTTTTAAATAGAAGGGGAAGATTGACCGGTTATAACACAGATGTAATTGGTTTTCAGCGTCAGGTTGAGGAAACTGGATTTAAGGTTAAGGATAAAAGAGCAGTTGTAATTGGAGCGGGAGGAGCAGCCCGTGCAGTTATTGCAGCTATGGTTCAGCTGGATCTTAAAGATATTACAATTATCAATCGAACAGTAGAAAATGCAGCAGAACTGGCAAAACTTTTTAAAGAAGAAAATTCTAAGCAAAACTTCGATTTCTGCAGTCTGGAAGAGCAGGAATATGCAGATGTTCTAAAAGCAGCTGATCTGGTAGTTGATACAACTCCAGTTGGGATGTATAGTAATAATATTAAAAATATAGTAATCAATCCTGATTATCTGCATGAAAAGCAGCTGGTGATAGATCTGGTTTATAATCCTTTAAAAACCGAAATTTTAAAGGAAGCAGAAAAGCGAGGAGCACAGATAGGGAATGGCCTGCCAACTTTAATTTATCAGGCAGAAGCGTCTTTTAAACTCTGGACACAGGAGATGCCAAAAAAGAAGAAATGGTATCAAATAGCCGAAAAAGCAGTCAGGGAGATTGAAGCAAAAAAATAAATAAAATATTATAATAAAAGCAAAACTGACGAAAGTCTGTGACGCAAAAACATAAGTCTAAGGATTATTTTCTATGATTGTTATGTTTGCCTCAGGTGGAAAATTGCCGGTGTTTAAAACATCATGGCAATTTTTTGCTTTATAGATAATTTTAAAATAATTATTAAACTTTCATTAAAATTATGCAGGAATTTCATAATCGATGCCGAAATTAATTATATCATCGCAATAATTTAACAAAATCTTTCAAATTTCAACAAAATAATATATATTTTATTAAAAAGGAGTATTTTTATGAGTCCAAGAAGAAAAAAAATTGGAGATCTACTTTTAGAATATAATTATATAACTCCCAGACAATTAGAAGATGCTCTCTCTGCTCAGGATGAAATGGACATGCGTCTGGGACAGGTTTTAACAGAGTTAGGTTACATTTCAGAAGAAGATTTAACAGATGCTCTAGAAATTCAGCTTAACATTCCTAGAGTTCATTTAAATAATTATTTAATAAATGCACATTTATCTCAGTATATATCAGAAAATATTGCCCGAAGACATCATGCTGTACCATATGATGTTGAAGATGATACCTTAAAAGTTGCGATTCAGGATCCAACTGATCTAGTAGCTATAGAAAACATTGAGGTTAATTCAGGGATGAAAGTTGATATTGCAATAGCTACTCATTCGGAAATTATGAAGGCAGTTAATCAAATATATTCTCTGGTTGATACAGATACTTCAGAGATTTTTGACAGGTTAGATCAGTATAATCAAATTAATGAAGAGCCGGAAATAGACCAGCTGCGGCAGATGGTGGAAGATGCTCCGATTGTCAGGCTGACCAATTTAATTATTACTCAGGCTATACAAAAACAGGCAAGTGATATTCACATTGAACCTTTAAAAAACACTTTAAGAGTTCGCTACCGGGTAGATGGTATTTTGCATGAGGAGCTGACAGTTCCCAAACACTCGCAGGCGGCTTTAATTTCTCGTTTAAAAATTATTGCTGATCTTGATATTACCAAAAGAAGAATTCCACAGGATGGCCGGGTGCAGATGACCTTTAAGAGTATGCAGATTGACATGCGGGTTTCTACACTGCCTACAATTTATGGAGAAAAGGTGGTTATCCGACTTTTAAATAGAGATGACAGCCTCTTAGATATTAATAAACTTGGTTTTCGCTCTGATAATCGCGAGAGATTTAATAGACTGATCAAAAAACCATATGGAATTTTGTTGGCGACCGGACCTACTGGTAGTGGTAAATCAACAACTTTATTTGCAGCCTTAAGCGAAATTAATTCACCAACTAAAAATATTGTTACAATTGAGGATCCGGTTGAATATCAGCTGGATGGAGTAAATCAGGTGCAGGCCAATACAAGTACCGGTTTGACCTTTGCCAAGACCTTAAGATCGATACTGCGTCAGGATCCGGATATTGTAATGGTCGGTGAGATTCGGGATGAAGAAACTGCAGAAATTGCAATCAGAGCTGCCTTAACAGGACATTTGGTTTTAAGTACTCTGCACACTAATGATGCCAGTAGTGCAATCACCAGACTTTTAGATATGGGACTACCAGATTATTTGGTAGCTTCAACAGTGATTGGAGTTGTAGCTCAGAGGCTGGTGCGGAAGTTATGTCCAGACTGTAAGGAAGCTTATCAACCTGGAGTTGAAGAAAGAAAATTTTTAGGTGACCCAAATGTTGAAAAACTTTGGCGACCTTCTTCTGATACATGCAAAAAATGTACAGATGGCTATAAGGGAAGAATTGCAATTCATGAGGTTCTTGAAATCAATGATGATATGGAAGAAATGATAGCTGAAGGAGCAAACGAACTGGAGATTAAAAAATATGCCAGAGAAAATAATATGAAATCCTTATTAGATGATGGTAAGCAGAAATTAAAAGAAGGTATTACCAGTTATCAAGAAGTAGTAAGTTCTATTATTTAAAATCTTTTATAAGGGAGGGATGCCGATGGATGTTCTTGATGTTATGAAAAAATTAGCAAAAGATCGTTCGGTTTCTGATCTTCATTTAACAGTTAAAGAAAAACCCATTATTAGATACAATGGGAAACTCACTTATTATGAGGAATATCCAAATAAACTTGAAATAAGTGAAGTTAAAGAAATTGCAAAGGACTTAATGACAAAAAGGCAATGGGATACTTTTGAAGAACTTGGTGAGATTGACTTTTCTTATAGTTTGCCTGGTCACTCAAGATTTAGAGTAAATGCCTTTAAACAAAGAGGTTCAGTTAGTTTAGCTTTAAGAATAATTCCTCAAGAAGTACCTGATATTGATTCATTAGGTTTACCAGATATTTTAAAAAAATTGTCAATGCAGAGGAAAGGACTTATTTTATGCACCGGTCCAACTGGGAGTGGTAAATCTACTACTCTTGCTGCAATGGTCAATATGATTAATGCCAATAGGCATGCGCATATTATTACTTTAGAAGATCCAATTGAATATTTGCATACTCATGATAAATCAATAGTACATCAAAGAGAAATTGGTTTTGATACAATGTCATTTAAAGCAGGATTGAGAGCTGCTTTAAGACAGGATCCAGATGTAATCCTTGTGGGTGAGATGAGAGATTTGGAAACCATATCTACAGCTCTAGAAGCATCAGAGACTGGACATTTAGTTTTTGCTACTTTGCATACAAATGATGCTCCCAGTACTGTAGAAAGAATTATTGATGTTTTCCCTGCACATCAACAACAGCAGGTAAGAACCCAGCTAGCAGCTTCAATAAATGGCATTATATCACAACAATTAGTAAATAGAAAAGATGAAAATGCCCGTATAGCGGCCATGGAAATTTTAGTTGCGACATCTGCTGTCAGAAATATTATTCGTGAAGGGAAAACTCATCAACTGCTTTCTGCAATGCAGACTGGTGGCAAATATGGAATGATAATTATGGATAATTATCTTGTAGATTTATATAATAAAGGTATTATATCATATGAAGAAGCTATTCAACGTTCTGATGATTCTAATTATATTAAGAAAAAAGTTAGTAGTGCGGGAAGATAAAGGGGGGATAATAATGGCTTCTTTATTTGAATATAAAGCAAAAGACAAAAATGGGAATAAAATAATAGGAGAATTAGAAGCAGATAATAAAACTGCAATTGCATCTCAATTAAAAGAAAAAGGCTTTTATATTACAAATATTAGTGAAAAGAAAAAATCTAAAGATGTAAGAGAAATTATAAATTTTACTAATAGTGTAAGTACCAAAGAATTATCAGTTTTCAGCCAGCAGTTTGCAACAATGATTGATTCTGGAATTAGTCTAGTTGATTCTCTGCAGATTATGTATGATCAAATGGATAACAAATTTTTCAAAAAATCATTAGAAGAAATATTAGAAGATGTTGAAACAGGGATCTCTTTAGCAAATGCTATGCAAAAGCATAAAAAAATTTTTCCGACTTTATATATTGAATTAATTCGAGCTGGAGAAGCTGGAGGTGTATTAGATGTTGTTCTTAACAAACTGGCTGATCATTATGAAAGACAGAGCAAATTGAATTCAATGATTAAATCAGCACTTTATTATCCATTAACTATTTTAGCTGTTGCTATTTTAGTAGTTACCTTTCTAGTAGTTCAAGTGGTGCCTCAGTTTGTAGGTATGTTTAGCAGTTTGGGAGCAAATTTACCTTTGATAACTCGTATTTTACTTGCTATTAGTGATTTTATTAGAAGTTACTGGTGGGCTATTTTGCTTTTCCTAACTTTAATATTTTTTCTTTTTAGTAGATATCGGAAAACAGAAAAAGGACGACTTAAGACTGATAATTTAATTCTTAAGATACCAATTTTCGGAGACATGATGCAAAAAATATATTTATCAAGGTTTTCGAGCACCCTTTCAATTTTAGTTGACAGTGGAGTAGGTTTACTTGAATCCCTATCTATAGTAGAGAATGTTATCAATAATAAAGTCTATAGTGATGCTCTTACTATGATTAGAGTTCAGGTTAGAGAAGGAATGAGCCTCGCAGCAGAACTTGACAGATATCCCAAGTTATTTTCGCTGATGGTTATACAGATGACAAGAGTTGGGGAAGAAACAGGAGCATTGCCTAAGATGATGGTTAAAATATCTGATTTTTATGATAGTGAAGTAGAAACAAGTGTTGATGGAGTTATTACTTTAATTGAGCCGGCAATGATTGTTATTCTAGCAGTTGTGGTTGGTTTTGTGGCTGTTTCAATAATTACTCCAATGTTTGATATGTTCCAATATATTTAAATTATTTGATAAGGGGTTACTATTTTGTTGAAAATAAAGGAATATAATTATAATATAATCAAAATTATACCTATTTTTATGATAATATTTTTCACACCTCTGATAGTTTTTTTAAAAAAAAGAATTTTATCTGAAGTAACTTCTTTATACTGGGTTGAATCTTATAATCTTGATTTTTTCTCATATTATAAGATGGTCTGGCTTTTAGGATGGACACTGATTTTGTTATTTTTCTTCTGGCGGGAAGCTAAAAAGAGAAAACTTAAATTTAGAGTACAATTTATTTTTTTAACTGTATATCTAATAATGATAATTTTATCAACAATTTTTTCTGATTTTCAATATGTTTCTCAAATAGGATTCCCTGATCGTTATGAGGGGATGCCGGTTTTAATTTCTTATTTAATAATAATGATGGCAAGTTATTTTTTAATTAACAGTAAAAAACAATTAGAAATATTGATTAATGGTTTATTTATTTCTGCATCTATAATTGCTCTAATAGGAATTTATCAATTTTTCGGTTATGATTTTTTCAGGAGCATTATTGGGAGAAATTTAGTTTTACCAGAACAAATGTCTCAATTAGCAGAAAGTATGACTTTTAACTTTGGTGAAAATATTATTTATTCGACTCTTTATAATCCAAACTATGTCGGTAGTTATTTTTCGATGCTGCTTTTATTATCATTGGTTTATTATATTATGCAGGAAAGCAGAGAAAAACAGTTTTTATATGGATTTTTTGTTTCTTTATTTTTTGCAGCCTGGATAGGTTCAATGTCTAGAGCCGGTATGGTCGGTGGAATATTTGCTTTTTTATTTTTGCTGATAATAATGTACAAAGAGATAATTAAAAAGTGGAAATCAATTTTAGTTTTATTTATTATTTTATTTTTAATTGCACTCGGAATGAATTATCAAAGCCAGGGGAAAGTTTTTGGAGAGTTTTTAACTTTTGGTAAAGAAACTGAAATGGCCTTAAAAGGTGAAGAGGAATTAGATTTAAAAATCAAAAAAATTGTAACTTCAGAAAATAATTTGATTTATAATACAAAAGATTTTAAGTTATTAGTTAAAAAAGAAAATACTGATCAAAAGAATAATTTGAGCTTTTATAATGGCAAAAACAATAAAAATTTGGCTTTAGCAAGAAATAAAAATAGTTATATTGAAGTTGAGAATCCTGATTTCGAGCTTCTTAAAATGAGATTTGATTCTAGAAGAAATTCCTTATTAATCAAATATGGAAATAAAAGGTCTGTATTTTTAATTAATGAAGAGGGATTCTGGATAATGGGTTTAAAAGGTGGAGCTTATAAAATAAATGAAGCAGCAAAATGGGGATTTAAAAACAAGGAAAAATTTGCGAGTTCCAGAGGGTATATCTGGTCGAGATCTATTCCTTTGCTTAAAGAAACGTTATTACTTGGTAATGGTCCTGATACCTATCCTTTTTACTTTCCTCAGCATGATTATAGGGGTAAGTTAAATGCATTTAATTTAACTACTAAAATTGTAGATAAACCACATAATTTTTATCTACAGCTTGCTATTAATACAGGTTTAATTTCTTTAATATCTGTTTTTTTATTATTTGCTTATCATACTATAGAAAGTTTAATGTTTTATTTTAAAAGAGATTTTAATAACTATTTTGACTATCTTGGAGCTGCAGCTTTTACGGCTTTTGTAGCTTATGCCGCGGCAGCTTTATTTAATGATAGTGTTGTTTCAGCAGCACCTGTTTTTTGGTTTATTTTGGGTATAGGAGTGAAATTGAATTATTTAAATAAGCAGAGGGGGTGATTTTTTAATTAGAGGTTGGTTTAAAGTGGGGAAGATATTATTAAATATTTAATAAAAAAGAGGAGAGATAAAAATGAGAAAACTAAGAGAAAAAATTTATAATGACGCAGCTTTTACATTAATTGAGTTACTTGTAGTGATAGCAGTTTTAGGTATTTTAGCAGGTATTGCTGTGCCAAGGATTACTGGGGTACAGGATCAAGCAAGAAAAGAAGCATTAAATGCTACTGCTAGCAGTGTTCGTAATGCGATGGAGATGGCATATGCAAGTACAGGGAAATATCCAGATTTAGATAGTATCACATCAACTAGTGGGATAAGTGGTTTGAGTAGTGCTATTAGCAGTGGGACAGGTATTTCAATCAGTCTTTCTGGAAATGATGATATTACAGTTGATGATGGAGTAACAACTTCTACTGATGGTGGATTTACGATAAAATTAAGCGATGGAGATAATGATATTACAATTAATGAAGATGGATTTAATTCACTAAACTAGAATGATTAATCTAATATTTTTTACATTTGGTTTAACCATAGGTAGTTTTCTAAATGGTGTAATCTACCGCTTACCTGAAGGAAAATCTTTAGTTAAGCCTAGATCACACTGTATGAACTGTGGAACTACCTTAAAAGTTTTTGATTTAATACCTATATTTAGTTATTTAATCAATAAAGGTAAATGTAGATACTGTGGGGAAAAAATTTCCCTGCAGTATCCATTAATTGAATTATTAACAGCAGTTTTATTTTTATTAACTTATATTAATTTTGGTTTAACTATCAAAACTTTTGTTTATCTTTATTTATTATCACTTCTGATAGCAGCTGCTGTTATTGATTATCAAAGACAGATTATACCAAATAAAATAACTTATGTTGGTTTTATATCAGGCTTGTTTTTTGCTATAGTGTTTAATTATATTTCTTTTCAGACAGCAATAATTGGAAGTTTAATTCCTGCCTTATTTCTGCTGCTAATAATTTTGATTTATCCACAGGGAATGGGAATGGGAGATTTAAAACTAGTTGCTATAATTGGAATTTTTACAGGCTGGCAGGTTCCGTTAATTGGAATCTTTATTGGCTCTTTTATTGGAGTTATTATAGCTCTACCATTTTTGATCAGCGGTAAATTTAACTCTAAAACAAAATTGCCTTTTGGACCCTTGATTATAACTGGTAGTTTGATAATGATGTTCTGGGGAGAAGAACTGATTAATTTTTATTTCAATTTATTTCTTTAATGGCTTATTTTATGAAAGGAGGCCAGGTCAATGATAAAAAATGAAAAGGCATTTGCAATGATATTTACCCTGGCTTTACTTGCTGTTGTGCCAGTTATGGCACTTACACTTGCTAATTATAGTCTTAATTCTTTTCAAATTGCAAGAAGTACTAATAATAAGACTAAAGCTTATTACATTGCCCGTTCAGGGGCTGAAGCAGCTATATCTGCCTGGAAGGAAGCAGACATAGAAAATGGCAGTTTAGAAACAGTAATTTTTGATGATCAGGATAATTTTGTTTTGAAAAGTGAATATCAAGATAATCCTTCTCAGTATGGAGAAATAATAGCTGAAATAGATGTTGAATTTGAAAAGGAAGCTATTAATCCAAACCAGGATCAGTATGGCCATACTATTTTCACCTCAACTGCTAAAATAACTAATTCTTCAGGTGAAGAAACAGTTAAGGCTAGAGTAAGTCCGTATCTTAATGTTAATAGTCAAACTAACGCTGAAGACTTAGGCTGGTATAATTATGATACTGGTCAGATTTTGCCTGGTTCAAATGTTAAAGAAACAACAGTAACAGAAGATTTTTGGGACTGGCTATCTGGCATATTTGGACTCGGATATGAAGCAGAAACAGTAGAGATTAAATACCATGATCAAGTTTATGGTAGTGTAGAAATTACTACTGATGATTCTGATTTATACTTACAGAATAACAATAGTAATAATAAGGTTGCTTATTCTGCTAACTCAATCTATTTTAATAATGAACTTGATTTAAAACAGAGTGGAGATAATCAGGGTGCTTTGATTACAATTGGTGAGAATTTAGTTTTTAGAGAAAGAATAGAAATTAGAAAAGGTTTGACAAGTTATGGCTCGTTAATAATTGGATTACCTGAAGGTTTGGGTTATCAACTTGACGGCTATAGCGGTGATTTTGGTAGAGTGTATTTTAATCAGGGAGTTTATAGCCCCTTATGGTTTTGGGATAATGAAATTATAGCTCCTGGTTCTGCTTATTATTTTAAAAAAATTACTGAAACAAATGAAAGTGGAGAAATAGTTCAAACAGGTATAGATTTACTTCGCTGGGACGATGGCGATTATGACGGACAGGTTTTGATACCTATTCCAGCAGATGATCCAAACTATTCACCACCTGTTCCTGAAGAAGAGTATATTATTAATTGGTTTTAAATTATGATTTTTGACAAATAGACTGGAGGTATCACAGATGAAGATCAACAAAGGTACAGCAGCATTTACATTGATTGAAGTTTTAATGTCTCTTGTTGTTGTAAGTATAATAATAGCAGGTGTGATGCCTACTGTAATTGAGTCATTTAAAATAATCAATCAATCAGCTCAAGAAAATCAGCAGGTTTTAGAATCAGAAGGACAGGTTCAGAGTAAGATTCCTACTAATGAAACTTTTACTGGAAGTATTTTTCCGGTTAAATTTAAGAATGAAAATTTAGATACTATAGATGTTAAAGGAAGTTTAATTAAATCAACTACCAGTGAAGCAAATTATATTACTTTTTTAGCTGATAGACCTTATATTAAACTTAATCCTTATGTTTTGGTTGAGGGATATAAACCACTAAGTGCCGGTTATGATCCTTCAGAATTATTAGTTGATGCCTATAATACAAATTTTAGCTCTGAATTAACAGAACTAAATATTTATGATAAAAATAACAATGACATATTAAGTTCATTTTATAGCTTAGATAGCATAGATGAAAATCCTACAGCACCTTTAGATGATCGAGCTTTTATTGAGTTGTCATCTGGTTTAACTAATGCTTTTTCTCCATATACAGTAGAAATGATAACCGAAAGAGATGAAAGTATTGAAGCTGAAGAACCTCAAATTGTAAAAGCTAAATTAGATATTTTATTACCTAATTTTATTGCAGCTGGTGATTCTGGTAGAACAGTAGTTTCAGCTGATGGAGACTACTGGGTTAATCGAGATATTACTAGTACAAATAAAATTAATTCAGTTTTAAAGGGAAATGAAGAATTCTTACTCTTAGGTGATAATGGGAGGATTAATATTTTAGCTGATGAAGAAGATTGGAATTCTATTACTCTTCCAGTTGACTACACACAGCTTTCTAGTGATTTTAATCTTAATTCTGGTATTTATTATACAGAAGAAGATGATAAAAAGTATGAATTAGTAAGTAATTTTGGTGTTTTTATTAATAATATAAATAATAGTGGCTGGTCTTTAAATCCAGATGTTCCGGTTTATAAAACTAATGTAACAGAATTAAATGACAAATCATCTCTGTATTTTGATAATAAGAAAAATAGTATTAACACTGAATTATCTGATGCCTTAGCAGGAGATAATCGAGCAATATTCATGGTTTTGCAGCCTGAAGATAGTGCTGAAATATTATTTGATATCAATGATTATTTTATTAATCAAAATTCAGGAGAACAAATGACTTTATTAAGAAACTCAGAAAATAAACTTCAGCTAAAAATAGATCAGGATTCATATTTGCTTACTGATGAGGTAGTTAATAATGATCAGGCTTATTTAATAACTATAAATATGACAGGACCAAGTCTTACAAACATTGATCTTTACATTAATGGTGCTGAAACAACTAATACTATAACTAATGATCAAAATATTAACACTCAAGCTAAGAAAATCTTTTTTGGAAATAATTTTAAAAGCAACAAGCAATTTTCTGGGCATATAGCAGAATTTATTATTTATAATAAAATGCTCTCTGCTTCTGAGTTAGATGCCATTAATAATTATCTTCTGCAGAAATTTGATATATCTGCAGTTAGTGGTACTGCACCTACGGATTTATCTAATATAGTTAACTGGTTAGATGCAGAATATTTATCATCAGTAAGTAATGATGATAAGATATATTCTTTACAAAGTTCAGATATGAGGAAAGGGAACACATATAGTTTTGAAAATGAAGCTTTAAATTCTATAACTTTAGCTAATATTTCTAATTCTCAAATTATGGTTGCGGTTGGTGATAATGGAATTATTTTAAGAAAAGAAAATGATGAAAACTGGAGTTTTATTAGATCAAATATTAATGAAAGTCTAAATGAAGTTGTTTATAGTTCTCAATTAGGAAAATTTATTGCTGTTGGTTCAAAAAGTGGTAATACTTTAATCAAAATCTCTGATGATGGTCATAGTTGGAATGATATAACTCTAACATCAATTGATACTGATAGAATTTTAAGCTCCATTACAAGTTATGATGCGGATGATTCTACAACATTGATTGCAGTTGGAGATAGCAGTTCAAATAATGATTCTATTATTTTATATTCTACAGATGGTGAAAACTGGTCTGAATATAGTTCTAATACAGATAATAATTTAAAAGATATTGATTTCAAAAAAATAAATGAAGAAATCGTTTATGTGGTAGTTGGAGACAATGATCCAATAAATAATGAAGATGCTGTTATATTATATTCTACAGATGGTCAGAGCTGGATTGAATATAATTCTGGTGTTTATGATGATAGTTTAAATGGGATAGGGCGATAACTATGAAAATATATAAATATTTTAAAAATGAAAGTGGTATTACACTTGTAGAATTTCTGGTTACACTTGGTGTTATTGGAATTGTTGGTGGTTTAGGGACAATGGTTTATATTCAAGCAAATAATGCTTTTGATGCAGCTGAGCAAAAATGGCAGGTACAAACTGATATGAGGATACTTGCAAATTTTTTGAACTCAAATTTAAGAAATGCTTATGGAGTAGATATTTCACCTGATGGTTTTGTAGGGAATTTTACTGATCAAGATCGATATATTTATATAAATGATAATAATGGTGATGGATTTGGAGAGGTTATTTACAAAGATGAAAATCTTGAAAAAAGAATTATTGGGCAAAATGAGTTTAAATATAAAATTGACTGGACTAAAGAAGCAGGAGATAAATCTAAAGTTATAAGATATATTATTAGATCTATGTATAATGATGAAGAATTAAATTATTCTGTGGATTCTAAAATATTTTTATCAAATATGGCTAAAAATAATGAAATATCAGAAATTAACGGTAGTATAAATGGAATTTATTTTAAAAGTTCTGCTGAAGGTACCCCGTTACCAAATTCTCAAGTTAATACATTTTGTTTTATAGCTACAGCTGCTTATGGTTCTCCTTTTAATCCAGCAGTTAAAACATTAAGGATGTTCAGAGATTTATACTTATCCAAATATAAATTGGGCCAAAAATTTATTGCTTTATATTATAAATATTCACCAAGTTATGCAAAAATAATTTCTTCAAATCTTTTTCTTAAATCTATAACTAATATTTTATTAATGCCATTAGTTTTTTTATCTTTTCTGTTAATTATTAAAGAAACAGGATTGATAGTACTTTTTTATCTTATACTACTAATTATTTTTGCTTGGAAAAATAAATTTTTGGTTAAGGCTTTAAATAATAAAATATAAAAGTAGGAAAGTGAGGTGTCTGAATTATGTTTTTCAAAAAGAAGAATTTTACCTGTATAGATATTGGAAATCATAATATTAAAGTAGTAAACTTAAATGTTGATGGAGAAAAATTAAAATTAAATGATTTAGCGATTAAAAGAATTCCAAATGAAATTGTAAAAAATGGTATTATAATTGATTATGCAATAGCGGGTGCTGAGCTAAAAGAAGTTGTTAATTCAATGAAAAATATCTCCAAAAATATAATAACTACAATACCAAATAGAGATTTATTAATTAGAGAAGTAGAAATTCCACTTATGAAAGATAATGAAGTTAAAGAATCTTTAAAATGGGAAATAAATGATGAACTACCTTATGATGTAGAAAATGCTGTATTTGATTATGAATTAGTAAAAAAGTTTAAAGATAAGTTAAAGTTTATGGTTATAGTTGTTAAAAAAAATATTTTAAAAAATTATCTTTCAATATTAGAGAAAGCTAACTTAAAAGCTAAAGTTGTTAATATTCAACCAATGGCATTACTTTCAATCTTAGAATATAGTAATCTACTAAATAATTCAGAGATAATTGTAGATATAGGTTCTTTTTCATCTCAAATTACAATAGGTAATAAAACCGAGATTTTCCTTTCGCGAACAGTAGACATTGGAGGAATAAATTTTACAAAGATTTTAATGGATAACAAAAATTTAGATTATAAGACTGCAGAAAATGAAAAACACGATTTGAATTTAGATACTGAACTTAGCGAAAAAAATGATTATAATTTAAATTTAGATGCAGGAATTAATTATAATTATCAATTTGTATCATCAGTTAATGATCTAGCTTCTGAAATTAATAGATCTATTGAATTTGTTCAAATGAAAAATAGAGAGCTTAAGTTTGACAATATTTATATAACTGGTGGTGGGTCTAAACTTTCAGGTTTGAAAGATGAATTAGGAAAAAATATATCACAAAGCTTAATTACTCTTAATAATTATAAAATGATTAATATGAATTCTAAAATAGAAGAACAGTTTAGAAATAATAAAGCAGAATTTGCAGTAGCTATTGGCCTTGGAATTAGTGAGGTGATGGCAGATGAGGATTAATCTGATTAAAGAAGAAAAAAAGCAGATAAGCTTTGATTATTTTGGAGTGGGAATCCTTTTAACAATTTTAATTCCAATTATGATGATTGGAATAATCCAGTATTCATTAATTTCTGAGAAAAGAAATGTGCAGGCAGAGATAAAACAGATCGAAAGTCAGCTGGATATTTATCTGCCTTTAGAAAGAGAATTCAAGGAATATGAGGAAATCATAACTGCTCTTAAAGAAACCCCTACTGTTCCTGGTTACAGCTGGGACGGACCAATTGAAGCTCTCGGTTATATAACACCTCTAAGAGGGGTTATTGATAATTTTTCTTTAAGACAAAAGACTTTAAATATCAGAGGCAGAACCAGAATAGGGGAAGAGCTGCAGGAATTCAGACAGGCCTTAATCAATTCTCCTTATTTTATCAATGTGAAATTGGATACTTTGGAAAAACAGGAGGTAGTAAATTTTACTATTACTGCTGACTTAGTTAGAGAGGAGGGCGAATAAAATGTTTAAGGATTTAAGCAGAAGAGAAAAAGTATTATTAATTTTGGCATTTTTAATTGCCCTCTCAGCTATTTACTATTTCTATTTTTATGAGCCTTTAAAAGCAGAAATTGGAGTCTTAGAAAATGAGAGGAATAACAGGCAGAATCGCTTAGATATAGCAATGACTTTTGCCAGTAGACTGCCGGAAATCAAAGATGAATATAGAGAAATAATAGCTGAGTTAGAAAGTAGAGGCGAGTATATAGATAAGGATGTAATTAATCTTTTAATTGATTTTAGAGAAATTGCTCGTGAGAATAATCTTTCTTTAACTCTATTTAGACCAAGAGAAAATGAAGGGGATATTTCGATGGCAGTAAATATCAGTGGTGGTTTTAGAGAAGCCAGCAGTCTTTTAGAAGCCTTTAAAGACTGGAATTACTGGTTTGAATTTAGAGATGTTAATATCAGCCGGAATGCAGAGGGTGTTTTACTTTCAATGACAGTGCTTTATCATGACCGTCTTGTAGATCAAGAACTACTTCGTAAGGGGGTTGAGACAGATGAAGGATAAATTATTAATGATTTTTATTATATTGTTTCTAACTTTTTGCTTTTCTTTCTCTGTGCTTGCTCAAAATCAAAATGGAGAAATCTATAGTGGAAAAGAATTTAGAAATCCTTTTGTAGAATATATTGACCCCGTACCTGAGATGCCTGTTGAAAGCAATAGCGTTCAAGCAGAAGAGCAGTCTGACAATCAGACCCAAAACACAGCTGCAGAGCAAAACAGAAAACCGGCACCACCTAAAATAACAGTTGAAGATGTAAGAAGGGAACTTCCATTTTCTTTAAATGGAATTATCAGCAGTAATAAAGAAAAAGTTGCACTGCTAAATACCGGAGGAAGTATGAAACTTATCCGTGGGAATTATAAAGAAAATGATTATCAGATTATCTCTATAGAAAAAGAAAGTGTGATAGTTCAAAATCGCGGATTTAAACTTCGGTTAAAGATTGGAGGGGAAGTTGATGAAATATAAAAAGAGATTACTTATTTTTACTTTGGTTTTTGTTTTTGCTTTTTCCTTGGGGGTTATGGCAGGACCACAGGATAAGATTGAAAATATGTCTTTTAAAAATACTGAGGTTGTAGATGTTTTACGTGCCATTGCAGAAGTTGCAGATGTTAATTTAATTACTGACAGTAACGTATCAGGTAATATTACAGTTAGTCTAAAAGATATTACGTTTGAAAAATCTCTTGATTTAATTACTCAAACTCGAGCGTTAAGCTACAAATGGGACGAAAATACTGTCGTGGTTGCGGCTCCTGAAAGACTTGATAGTATTTATGCAAATATTAAAACAGAATTTGTAAAGGTGGAATCTGCTGACTTTGATAATATTGGGACTATTGTTAAAGATATTTTCCCTGAAACTCAGATTACAGCTGACTCAGTTAGAAGACAATTTATTTTAAAAGGTGAAGAATCAAGGATTAATGAAATTAAGGAAATGATTAATCGACTTGATTCGTCAGCAGTGATTCAGGAAAAGAAAGAAAAAGAAATTGCCCAGGCAGAATCTGTAAAAGCTGCTGAGGAAGCCAAAGAAGAAAAGTATACTAATAGTTATCAGGTTATTAATGCTGAAATAGCAGATTTAAGTGATAAATTAAAAAATATTAATTCTAAACTTTCAATTAGATCAAATCCTTTAACAAATAAAATTATTATCAGTGGAAATAAAGAAGATGTAGAAGCTGCAATCTCAATGGCCAAAACTTATGATAATAGTTTAGAACCAGAAACAAGAAATATACGAGTTGATTATGTTGATACAGAACAGATTACCGAAATAGTGGAAAAATTTTATCCAGATATTAAGCTTCATGTTAATGCAAAGCGCAAAGAGATAATAATTAATGGAGCCAAAAATAAGTTGAATAATGTAGTGAATCTTGTTAAAAAAATTAATGTACCTCAGTATCAAGTAATGATTGAAATTAGAGTAGAAGAAATTGGAGCTGATTTATCGAGAGAGATTGGTATTGACAGTCTCGAAAACTTTTCAACAATAGAATTTGAAAAAGATTCTGATGGAAATATTGATGGAATTAATTATACCTGGCCAGAGTTATTTAGACTTTTAGATCAGAACAGTAATTCTGTAACATTAGCAAATCCTCGATTAATGACTTTAAATGGGGAAGAAGCTACTATGTCTATTTTAGATGAAGAACCATATCCGGTAAAAGAAATAAACGATGATGGTTCAAGCAGTATAACTTATGAATATGCTGAAGCTGGAGTAAAAGTTCTATTTACTCCCTGGATAACTGAAAATAATGAGGTCGAGTTAAGTATTGAACCTGAAGTGAGTAATTTTACAAGAATTAATCCTGATTCACAGGTTCCACCTGCTACCAGTACTAGGAGTGTAAAAACTAAATTAAGATTACAGGATGGTGAAATGTTTGCCATTGGAGGTTTAATTCAAACCGAAAAAAATGGTTCAGTAACCAAAATTCCATTACTTGGAGATATACCTATTATAGGAGAACTATTTAAGTCGAGGTTGGATGAAAATGATAGAACAGAGTTAATTATTTTTGTCAGGCCCAAAATATTAAAACATGGAGAAGGAATTAATAATTCTAAACATTTAATTTCTACCGATTTGAATCTTAATGAAGATCCAGAAGATAATAAAAATGAAAAGGTTAATAATAAAAATGAAGTAAATCTCGAAAAAAATAAATCTAATGAAAAAACTAAAGATGAAATACTTGAAGAATATAGTAACAAGTCTGAAAAGGAATTTGAGGAGTTAACTCCTGAAGAATTAGAAGCGATTTTAAATAAAGAATAAAAAAGACTTAATAATAAATTAAGCATCGATATATGATAATTTAAATTTATTTGATGATAATATTAAAATTTAAAAATCATAGAAGTAAGTTCAGTTCTGTTATTCACCTCAGTTTTATTAAAAATATTACTGAGGTGTTTTTTTATTGTATTTACTGAAATAAAAAGATTTTCAGCTATTTCCTGATTATTTTTACCTTCAATAAGTAATTTTAAAACTTCCCTTTCTCTATTAGTAAGATTGTACCTATTGGCTGCGATTTTCAATAAACTATTTTTTCTCTTAGTCTTTTTATTTTTTAAATTTTCAATGGTAAATAATTTGTGTAAATGGTTAGAGCATTGCTTACTTATTAATTCTAAATAAATTAAATCAGTTAAAGTAAAATTGTTATCTTTCTGGCTTCTAAAAAGGCTTATTGTTCCCAACAGTTTATTTTCAAAATGAATATCTATTCCACAGGAGTAATAAAGATTATTTTTAGCCAGAAAATCATTGAAGTATTCTGTTTTACTCCAACTTTTATAATTCATTAGATCAGTGCTTCTAATTGGTTCAACTTGATTAAAGGCAATTTTTCTTATGTCGTCAAGTTTATGGTAATAATCATTATAGGAATTAAGTGCCAATTTACTAATATTAAAACAAATTGGATCCTGTAATAAATCTTCATTTTCATCAAAAAGAAAAAAATTAGCTCCATAAAAAGGAATTATATTATTTAATTTTTTTAAAAAATTATAAGAATAGAATTGAAGATCAACTATTTTACCTGTTTCATAAATAAAATCAAATAAAAGTTTCCAGTTTATTTCTTTTTGATTAAAACTCATAAATATCTCTCCTAAAATATAATACTTTTGGGTAATATTAATTTAAAATATAAAATGTTATACTTTATACAATATATAATATAATTCAGGATTTTCGACAAAATTCCTGCAAAAAATAAAGGGGGAGTATTTATGAGAAAAAAATTACTTGTAGTGGGCTTAGTTTTATTATTTAGTATTCTTTTAAATAGTGCTGTTTATGCACAAATTGGGGGTTTTTATGGTTTAGATTCAATTTTGATGTCTGACTGGCAGTTAGATTATATTAAACCATTAGATCCAGGAGATCTTAAAAAAGGAGAATATAGATTTAGTCCTATTATTGGACGAATAAAGACTGGAAGAAATGAATATGATTTTACAACTTCTACAGAAGACTATAATTATGATAATACTACCACTGCATATATTTTAGTCTTTGATACGGCTCTATCTGATAATTTGAGTCTACACAGCAAATATGCATATCAGCCGTGGGAAACATATACTTATGATGACTATAGAAATATAGATGAGTCGAGAGGAAGTCTTTTAGATCTTTTTATCAATTATGAGTTCAAAGAAGATAAGACAATGTTTTTTGGTTATAATAGAAGTCTAAGTAATGACAGAGATTATAATAACTCAGATGAATTAATTGATGAAACAGAGTCTTTAAATAATATTTATTATTTAGGTTTTGAAATTAGAGGCTCATTTGCTAATGAAAAAGAATAAATAATTTTTAAAATTACTGCTCCCTTAACCGGGAGCTTTTTTCTTATCCTAAAGCTTGACTTTTCAAAATGAAAACTATATAATTTATAGACAATAAATATTAAATATAATGCTATCTCTATAGTAAAAAAGCTGACAGTTTTATTAAAAAATAAAAATAAATTTAAGGAGGACAAAGTAGTGAGCAGAAATATTTATTTAAACGGAGAGATTGTTCCGGAAGATCAGGCAAAGGTTTCAGTTTTTGACCATGGTTATTTGTATGGTGATGGTATTTTCGAAGGGATTAGAGCCTACAGTGGTCGAGTTTTTATGATGGATGAACATATTGAAAGATTATATGAGTCAGCAAAAACAATTATGCTTGATATTCCATTGAGTAAAGAAGAGATGGAAGCAGCTATTTTAGAAACAATTAGAGCTAATGAATTAAGGGATGCTTACATAAGAGTAGTAGTTTCACGTGGAAAAGGAGATTTGGGTTTAGACCCCCGTAAGTGTCCAAAGCCAACAGTTGTAATTATTGCCAGTGCTATTCAGCTTTATCCAGAAGAACTATATGAGACAGGTTTAAAACTTGTTACAGTACCAACACGTCGGAATGGTCCGGAAATGGTTAATCCCCGAATTAAATCTTTAAATTATTTAAATAATATTATGGCGCGAATTGAAGCCAATATGCAGGATGCACCGGAGGCTATTATTTTAAATAGTGATGGTTATGTTGCAGAATGTACGGGTGATAATATCTTTATCATTGATGGAGAGACTCTTTATACTCCACCTAAATATGCGGGTATTTTAAAAGGAACTAAAAGAGAAGTAGTACTTGAAATAGCTGAAGAAATGGGATTAGAAGTTAGAGAAGAGCTATTTACAAGACATGACATTTTTACCGCAGATGAATGTTTCTTAAGTGGAACTGCAGCCGAAGTTATTCCGGTGGTAGAGGTAGATAGTCGTAAAGTAGGAAATGGTGAAGTTGGAGCAAAAACAACCAAACTAATTGCAAAATTTAGAGAAATTGCAAATTCCACTGGAAAAGAAATTTATACTGATTAGTCTGTCAGGTGGGCCTTTAATAATTAAGTATTAATATATGAGATATATTCTAAATAATGAATATAAATAAGCTTTTCAGAAAGAAGTTAGTAGATTAAGGAGGAAAAGAATGAGAAGTGATAAGATAAAAAAAGGTATCGAAAGAGCCCCTCATAGATCATTACTTTATGCTCTGGGACTCGACGATAATGACATAGATAAACCTTTAATCGGGATTGCCAACTCGGCAAATGATATAATTCCCGGTCATAAACATTTAGACAGAATTAAAGATGCTGTTGAACATGGAATTACTGCAGCTGGTGGTACAGCTCTAACTTTTGGTACTATTGGAGTCTGTGATGGAATTGCGATGGGCCATAGTGGAATGCATTATTCTCTGGCCAGCAGAGAAATAATTGCAGATTCAGTGGAAGCAGTGGTTAATGGACATCAGCTGGATGGGCTGGTTTTAATACCAAACTGTGATAAAATTGTACCTGGAATGATGATGGCAGCAGCTCGACTTGATATTCCGGCAATTGTAATCAGTGGTGGACCAATGGAAGCAGGCAGCCACTGTGGTAATGCCATTGACTTACACAATGTCTTTGAGGCGGTCGGTTCTGTTACTTCCGGTAAGATGGAGGAAGAAGAGCTGGATCAGATAGCCCGTTCTGCTTGTCCAGGAGTTGGCTCCTGTGCCGGGATGTTTACAGCCAATTCGATGAACTCTCTGGCTGAAGTATTAGGGCTGGCTTTACCGGGTAATGGAACAATTCCGGCTGTTAAGGCTGATCGAATTAGACTGGCTAAAGCTGCTGGAAGAGCAGTAATGAAACTGGTGGAGAAGGATATTCGACCTTCTGATATTTTAACAGAAAAATCATTTGAAAATGCAATTACTGTTGATATGTCCCTGGGCTGTTCAACAAATACAGCTCTGCATCTGCCGGCAATCGCCCATGAAGCAGGAATAGATCTTCCTTTAGATAAGTTTAACGAGATTAGTGATCAGGTGCCTCATATCTGTTCTCTAACTCCAGCCGGTAAAAATCACATGGAAAACTTAAATTCAGCTGGCGGTATCCATGCAGTTATTAATGAGCTGGTAAAAGGTGATCTAATTAATTTAGATACAGTTACTGTTACCGGGCAATCACTGAAAGAAAATTTAAAAGCTATTAATTTTGTAGATCATAATATTATTCGTTCTTTAGATAATCCTTATCATGATCGAGGTGGACTTGCTATCTTAAAAGGTAATTTGGCTCCAGAAGGTTCGGTTGTCAAAAGAGCAGCGGTAGCGGATAATATGATGTCCCATCGGGGACCAGCAAGAATTTATAATAGTGAAGAAGAATCAATTGCTGCTATTAATAATGGAGAAATTAATCCCGGTGATGTGGTAGTTATTAAAAATGAAGGTCCTAAAGGAGGACCGGGAATGAGAGAAATGCTCTCACCTACTTCAGCTCTGGCTGGAATGGGCCTTGATGATAGTGTGGCTTTAATTACTGATGGTCGTTTCTCAGGCGCTACCAGAGGAGCAGCAATCGGCCATGTATCGCCTGAGGCAGCTGCCGGGGGACCAATAGCGGCTCTAGAAGAAGGAGATATTATCCATATCGATATGGATAAATTTATTCTGGAAGTAGAGTTATCAGAGGAAGAATTAGCAGCCAGAATGGATAAAGTAGAACCATTTGTCCCGGATATCAGCGGTTATTTAAAGCGCTATGCAAAATTAGTAGGTTCAGCTTCTAAAGGAGCAGTACTTGATTAAAAGTATTATATAGTCTAAAATGTAATAAATATCTAAAAAATCAAAGATATTTTGTGAAAATGATTGATAAAAGTATCATAATTTAGTATAGTAAAAATATAAATAGAATATTAAATGAAGTTATAAGAATAGCAAGCAGTAGAGAAGGGTTGGCTTCATTTAAGAATTTTATTAGTCGAAATAGGAGTTTAGTTTTTTTAATCTAGGATTAAAGAAGCTGAAAATTACTGAAATTTTATTTTAAATAATAAACAAAGAAGAAGTTTATTTAATTTTCAGTTAATTTAAACCCGGTTTTCGATTATAGATTCTTAGATAATTTTCTGCCCTGGATAATTGTATTCAGGGCTATTTTTGTATCTATTTATAATTTTAATTTTTCAAAATCACAGCGGAGGTGAATCTATGCCAAAATTAAATGGTGGAGAAATAATTATTGAATCATTAAAGAAAGAAAATGTTGAAGTTGTATTTGGTTATCCTGGAGGTGCTGTTATTAATCTCTATGATGCTCTTTACAATTCAGATTTAAAACATTATCTGGGAAGACATGAACAGGGAGTTGTTCATGCGGCTGATGGTTATGCTCGCAGCAGTGGAAAAGTTGGAGTCTGCATTGCAACTTCTGGACCAGGAGGAACAAATTTGGTTACAGGACTGGCCAATGCTCAAATGGACTCTGTGCCCTTAGTAGCATTTACAGGTCAGGTTTCCAGCTCTTTAATTGGAAAAGATGCCTTTCAGGAAGCTGATATTACGGGTATTTCCCTACCCATTACCAAGCATAATTTCTTGGTCACAGATATTAAGGATCTGGCAAGAACAATTAAAGAAGCTTTTTATATTGCCCGTACAGGGAGGCCAGGACCGGTACTGATTGATCTGGCCAAGGATGTAACACAGGCGGTTACAGAGTTTAAATATCCTGATCGAGTTAATCTACCTGGTTACAGACCAACTTTCGAAGGACATAAACTGCAGATTAATAAGGCAGCTAAAGCAATCAATAATGCAAGTCGTCCACTTTTATATGTAGGTGGAGGAGCGGTTATCTCAGGGGCAGAAAAGGAATTACGAGAAATGGTCGATAAAGCCAAAATCCCTGTAACCACAACTTTAATGGCACTTGGTATTTATCCGGAGGATCAACCTCTGGCCCTGGAAATGCTGGGAATGCATGGTACTCAATATGCAAATAAGGCGACTCTGGAGACCGACCTTTTAATCGCAGTTGGTGCTCGTTTTGATGATCGAGTAACCGGTAAATTGGATGAATTTGCTGCTCAGGCAGATATAATTCAGATTGATATTGATCCAGCAGAAATAGGGAAAAATATTGATGTAGAAATTCCAATTGTGGGGGATGTAAAGACAGTACTTAGAGAACTGCTTCCTCATATAGAAGCGAAAGAAAATGGAGTCTGGCAGCAGCGGATCAAAGAGCTTAAGGAAAATTATCCACTAAAATATGAAGATGATGGTTCAGAGACTATAAAGCCTCAGTACATTATGGAAGAAATTGATAAATACACTAATGGTGATGCAACTATTGTCACTGAAGTTGGTCAGCATCAGATGTGGGCGGCTCAGTTCCACAAATATAAAAAGCCACGTCAATTTATCACTTCCGGAGGACTGGGGACAATGGGCTATGGACTTCCGGCCGCAATCGGAGCTCAGATTGGACAGCCGAAAGAAAAGGTTGTGTTGATTGCAGGAGATGGCAGTATTCAGATGAATATTCAGGAACTTGGAACAGCTCAGGCTTACAATATTCCGATTAAAGTAATTATTTTTAACAATAAATATTTAGGAATGGTCAGGCAGTGGCAGGAAATATTCTTTGAAAAAAGATATTCTTCTACAAAGATTCCGGCTCCTAATTTTGTTAAGATGGGAGAAGCTTATGGGATCTGGTCTAAGTCTGTGGATAAAAAATCAGAACTTGATAGTGCCTTAAAGGAAGCCATGGAGCATCAGGGACCGGCTATTTTAGATGTACACATTCCGGAAGAAGAAAATGTCTATCCAATGGTACCAGCAGGTGCCGGCTTAAAAGATATGATAGGGGGATAATTTATGACACATATTTTATCAGTTTCCGTACTTAATAAGCCCGGTGTTTTAACCAGAATTGCCGGACTCTTTAGTCGGCGGAATTTCAATATTGAAAGTTTAAATGTTGGTAAAACAGAAAATCCTGAGATTTCAAGGATGACAATTGTAGTTCAGGGTGATGAGAAAGTATTAGAGCAGGTAACCAAACAGCTGCACAAGCTGATTAATGTTTTAAAAATTACTGAACTTGACAAAAATTCTATTGTGGAAAGAGACTTAATTTTAATCAGAGTTAAGTGTACTCGCAAACAGCGATCAGAGATTATCCAGATTGCTGACACATTTAGGGCTCAGATTGTTGATGTAGCACCTGATAGTTTAATGATTGAAGCCACAGGTACTGAAGATAAACTGGAAGCTTTAACGGAACTTTTGAGGGATTTCGGTATAGCAGAATTTGTAAGAACAGGAATAGTTGCCTTAAGTAGAGGACAGGCAGCTAAATAAAATATAAGAACATAAAAGGAGAAGATAAGAATGGAAATATATTACGATAAAGATGCAGATTTAAAGTACTTAGAGGATAAAGTAGTAGCAGTTATTGGTTATGGTAGTCAGGGACACGCTCAGGCTCAGAACTTAAAGGATAGTGGAGTTAATGTTGTAGTTGGTTTAAGAAAAGAAAGCTCAAGCTGGCCGGTAGCAGAAGAGGATGGCTTTGAAGTTTTGACTACTGCAGAGGCTGCAGCAAAGGCGGATCTAATTCAAATTTTAATTCCTGATATCAAACAGGCTACAGTCTTTAAAAATGATATTGAACCTAATTTAGAGGAAGGAAATGCCCTGGTGTTTTCCCACGGTTTAAATATTCATTATGATCAGATTGTACCACAGAAAAATATTGATGTCTTTATGGTAGCTCCTAAATCACCAGGTCATTTAGTTCGTCGTCTTTATGAAGATGGTAAGGGTGTACCAGGATTACTTGCTGTTTATCAGGATTATACAGGTAAGGCTTATGAGCTTGGTTTAGCCTATGCAAAAGGAATTGGCTGTACTCACGCTGGAGTTATTGAAACAACCTTTAAAGAAGAGACAGAAACTGATCTCTTTGGAGAACAGGCTGTTTTATGTGGTGGTACAACTGCACTTGTAAAAGCCGGTTTTGAAACTTTAGTTGAAGCAGGTTACCAGCCAGAAATTGCTTATTTTGAAGTTTTAAATGAGCTGAAATTAATTGTTGATCTGATGTTTGAAGGTGGAATTTCTACTATGAGAGATTCTATTTCGGATACAGCTCAGTACGGAGATTTGATATCTGGACCAAGAGTAATTGATGAACATGTTAAAGAAAACATGCAGGCTGTATTAGAAGATATTCAGTCTGGTAGGTTTACTAGAGAATGGATTTTAGAAAATCAGGCAAATCGTCCTGTATTTAATTCCTTAACAGAAAAAGACGAAAATTCTCAGATCGAAGCAGTTGGACGTAAATTAAGAAAGATGATGTCCTGGATTGATTAGTTAGCAGGACAGATAAAAGGTGGTGAATATGATGGCAGGTGTTAAAATATTTGATACAACATTAAGGGATGGAGAACAGTCTCCAGGTGTGACTTTAATTCCCGAAGAAAAGCTGGCAATTGCCAAACAGCTGGCCAAGATGAAAGTTAATGTGATTGAAGCTGGATTTCCTATTTCCTCAGATGGAGATTTTAATGCAGTTAAAATGGTAGCTGAAAATGTAAAAGGTGTTGAAGTAGCAGCTCTGGCTAGATGCCGCAAAAGTGATATTGATCGAGCCTGGGAGGCTGTGCAGCATGCTGAAAACCCCAGGATTCATGTTTTTATTGCATCTTCGCCAATACATTTAGAATATAAATTACAGATGTCAGAAGATGAAGTATTAAATAATGCGGTGGAAGCTGTTAAATATGCGGCTCAGTATACTGATAATATTGAGTTTTCAGCAGAGGATGCCTCTCGCACAGGTACTGATTTTTTGGCCCGACTTTTTGAGGCAGTAATTGATGTTGGTGCAAAAGTAATTAATATTCCGGATACTGTTGGTTATGCAGTACCCTCAGAATTTGGTCAGTTGATCAAGGATGTTAAAGAAAAGACTCCTAATATTGATCAGGCTGAAATTAGTGTTCACTGCCATAATGATCTGGGGCTTGCAGTGGCCAACTCTCTGGCAGCTATTGAGAATGGGGCAAGTCAGGTAGAAGTTTCAGTTAATGGCATTGGTGAGAGAGCCGGAAATGCTGCTCTAGAAGAAATTGTGATGGCCTTATATACCAGACAGGATTATTATAATCTGGATATAACTCAGGATACAACTCAAATTGCTCGTCTCTCTAAGTTAGTAGCTAATTCGACCGGTATTACTCTGCAGGCCAATAAAGCAATTGTAGGAGCTAATGCCTTTGCTCATGAAGCAGGAATTCATCAGGATGGTGTGATCAAGGAAAGAACTACCTATGAGATTATGGATGCAAAAACCATTGGTCTTGACCATAACAAACTGGTTTTAGGTAAACATTCCGGACGTCATGCTCTAAAAGATTTTCTGGAAAAATATGATTATGAACTTGATCAAGAGAGCTTTGAAAGCTTTTTTAAGCGGTTTAAAGATCTGGCTGACAAGAAGAAAAATGTCAGTAATGCAGATATCATTGCTCTTCTGGATAATGAACTCTATGATTACGAAAAGATATATGAAATGGAGTATATATCAGTATTAACAGGTAAGGGACTACTCCCAACAGCTACAGTTAGACTGAAAAAGGAAGGCGAAATTATTCAGTCGGCCGCCTGTAATGGCGATGGCCCGGTAGATGCAATTTTCCAGACTATCAATGAATTAACTGGTATTGAAGATATTAAACTGATGTCTTATAAGATTGATGCGGTTACAGAAGGTAAAGATGCACTGGGAGAGGCTTTTATTGCTGCCGAAATTGATGGCAAAATTTTTACTGGTCACTCATCTCAGACTGATATTACAGAAGCCAGTGCAGCCGCCTACATTGAAGCAATTAATAAGTATCTTGTTTATACTAAAAATAAATAAAATCAAAACAGCCTGAGATTACTCGGGCTGTTTAAGAATATTTTAAAAAAATCTATAATATTATAAGGAATTTAAGAGGAGTGATTAACTAAATGGGAATGACAATGATTGAAAAAATCCTGGCTGCTCATTCTGATCGGGATGAATTAAAACCTGGAGAGATAGTAAACGCCAGAGTTGATATGGTGCTCGGTAATGATATAACAACTCCAGTGGCAGTAAAGGAATTTGAAAAAATTGGTGTGGATAAAGTCTTTGATAAGGATAGAATTGCAATTGTACCTGATCATTTTACTCCAAATAAGGATATTAAAGCAGCAGAGCAGGTTAATATGATCAGAAAGTTTGCCAAAAAATATGAAATTACAAATTTCTTTGAAGTGGGTCAGATGGGAATTGAGCATGTCTTACTACCGGAAAAGGGATTAACTTTGCCTGGTGAAATTATTATTGGTGCGGATTCTCACACCTGTACCTATGGTGCTTTGGGTGCTTTAGGAACTGGAGTTGGAAGTACTGATATGGCAGCAGCTATGGCTACAGGTAAAGCCTGGTTTAAGGTGCCACCTACAATTAAAATTATTTATAAAGGTGAGCTTAAGCCTCACGTTAGTGGTAAGGATTTAATTTTATATACAATTGGGAAAATTGGTGTAGATGGTGCTTTATATAAAGCGATGGAATTTACAGGAGAAGCAATTGAAAATCTTTCTATGGACGGCAGAATGACAATGTCTAATATGGCAATTGAAGCTGGAGGTAAAGCGGGATTAATTGCAGCAGACGAGAAAACAGAAGCCTATCTTAAAGATAAAGCTCAGCGTGATTATACTGTACTTAATGCAGATCCAGATGCAGAATATGAGAAGGTAATCGAGATAGATGTCAGTCAAATCACACCTCAGATTGCTTTTCCTAGTCTGCCTGAAAATACCAAAGGGCTGGATGAAATCGAAGAAAAAATTGAAATTCAGCAGGCGGTTATTGGTTCCTGTACCAATGGTCGACTGGAAGATTTAAGAGTAGCAGCAGAAATATTAAAAGGACATACAGTTAACGAAAATGTTCGCTGTCTTGTATTTCCAGGGACTCAGAAGATTTACAAACAGGCAATGAATGAAGGATTATTTGATATTTTTATTGATGCCGGAGTAGCAGTTTCTACACCAACCTGTGGACCCTGCCTGGGTGGACATATGGGTATTTTAGCTGAAGGTGAAAAAGCTATTTCTACAACCAACCGTAATTTTGTCGGTCGGATGGGTTCAACTAAAAGTGAAGTTTATCTGGCTAGTCCAGCTGTGGCGGCAGCATCAGCAATCAAAGGCTATATTGCCGGTCCAGAGGAGGTTAAATAATGAAATTAAAAGGAAAAGTATTTAAATATGGAGATAATGTAGATACAGATGTGATTATTCCAGCTCGCTATCTTAATTCATCGGATCCAGCCAATTTAGCGGCTCACTGTATGGAAGACATTGACGAAAATTTTGCTGAAGAGGTAACTGACGGTGATATTATTGTTGGTGGTAAAAACTTTGGCTCCGGTTCTTCTCGAGAACATGCTCCTCTTGCTATTAAATATGCAGGGGTTTCCTGTGTGATAGCAGAAAGTTTTGCCCGAATTTTTTATCGTAACTCGATTAATATTGGTCTTCCAATCTTAGAGTCACCGGAAGCTGTTAAAGCAGCCGAAGCAGGAGATGAGCTGGAAGTTGATATTGATCAGGGTGAAATTAAAAATATGCGCACAGGTGAGACTTATCAGGCAGAACCATTCCCTCCCTTTATGCAGGAAATTATTAAAGATGGCGGTTTAATCGAACATGTCAAAAAGGAGCTGGTATAGATGAGTAATATAGCATATATACCGGGTGACGGAATTGGAGAAGAGGTTACCCGACAGGGAATAAAAGTTTTAGAGTATCTGGATAATGCCTATAATCTTGGTCTGAAGTTCGAAAAATTTGATCTGGGGGCTGAACGATATTTAAAAACAGGCGATATTTTACCTGATGATGTTTTAAATAAGTTGGAAACCTTTGACTCAATTTATCTGGGAGCTGTTGGGGATCCACGAGTTGAGCCAGGAATTCTAGAAAAGGGAATTTTACTTAAACTTCGCTTTTATTTTGACCAGTATGTAAATTTAAGACCTATTAAATTGTATAAAGAAGAATTTTCTCCTCTTAAAGGTAAAGGAATTAAAGATATTGATTTTACTGTTGTTAGAGAAAATACTGAAGGAATTTATGCTGGTATAGGTGGCTTTTTAAAGAAAGATACTCCAGATGAAGTGGCTACTCAGGAAATGATTTCTACTCGTAAAGGTGTGGATAGAGTAATCAAATATGCTTTTGAGTATGCTCAAGAATTTGGTAGAGAACCTAAACTAACTGTCTGTGATAAGAGTAATGTATTGACCTATGCTCATAATCTGTGGCAGCGCTCTTTTAAAGAAATGGGTAAAAATTATCCTGATGTTGAACAAAATCACTTTTTAGTTGATGCAATTACCATGAAAATGGTTCGTAATCCGGAAATTTTTGATGTAATTGTTACCTGTAATATTTTTGGTGATATCATTACTGATCTTGGAGCAGAAATTCAGGGAGGAATGGGAATGGCTGTTTCTGGTAATATAAATCCAGAAAGCATTTCTATGTTTGAACCCGTTCATGGAAGTGCACCCGATATTGCCGGTCAAAATATAGCTAATCCACTGGCAGCCGTTTTAGCAGCGGGAATGATGCTCAGAGAACTTGGCCATGGTAATTTGACACCAAAGGTAGAAGAGGCAGTTAAGGATGCTTTAGAGAATAATATGGTTACTTCCGATCAGGGTGGAGACTTAAGTACAGATGAAGTTGGGGATTATCTGGTTCAAAATCTTAAAAGCAAAGAGGAAGGTGAGTAGTGATGACTAGTGGGATTAACACTTTATGATACAACTTTAAGAGATGGCTCACAGGGAGAAGGAATTTCTTTATCACTTGATGATAAGCTCAGAATTACAAGACAGTTAGATCGTTTTGGAATTGATTTCATTGAAGGAGGATGGCCGGGTTCCAATCCTAAAGATGAGGCTTATTTTCGCGAAGTTCAGAATATGAATTTAGATCACGCTAAAATAACTGCTTTCAGTTCAACCAGAAGAGCTAATATAAGAGCTGCAGAAGACAGTAATATTTTAAAACTTGTTGAAGCAGGAGTTGATTATGTTACTATTTTTGCTAAAAGTTGGGATCTTCATGTAACTGATGCTCTTCAGATTCCACTAAAGGAAAATATAGAAATGATTAAAGATACTGTTTCTTTTTTAAAGTCAGAAGGATTAAATGTATTCTTTGATGCTGAACATTTCTTTGATGGTTATCTTGCTAATCCAAATTATGCTTTAAAAACATTAAAGGTGGCTGCTGAAGCGGGAGCTGAACTTTTAATTTTATGTGATACTAATGGAGGAATGCTTCCCTCTCAGGTGACAAAAATAGTGCAGGAAGTTAAGGCAGAGTGTGATACTCCACTTGGTATTCATTCTCATAATGATGGCAATCTGGCTGTAGCAAATTCTCTGGCGGCTTATGAGGAAGGTGCAGTTCAGGTTCAGGGCACGGTTGGAGGTCTGGGAGAGCGCTGTGGTAATGCTGATTTGTGCAGTGTTATTCCTGCTCTACAGTTAAAGTATGGTGAAGAACTGGTGACCTCTGAACAATTAAAACAATTAAAACCACTTTATTTCTTTGTTACTGAAACTGCCAATTTAATCCCAATTAATAATAAGCCCTATGTGGGGAAAAGTGCTTTTACTCATAAGGGAGGAATTCATGTCAGTGCGGTTCGTAAAAATCCTCATACTTATGAGCATATAGAGCCGGAGTTGGTTGGTAATGAGCGCCGGGTACTTGTTTCTGAGTTAGCTGGAAAGTCAAATCTGAGGTATAAGTTAAAAGAAATTGGTTTTAATCTTGAAGATTTTTCTGATGCAATGATAAAAAAACTGATCAAAAAAGTTAAATCATTAGAAAATCAGGGTTATCAGTTTGAAGGAGCAGAGGCTTCACTGATTCTTCTAGCCTTCAGAGAATTTAAGGATTATAATCCTTTTTTTGAGATAGAAGATTTTAGAACCAATAGTGTAAACCGTGATAATAAAACCTATTCAGAAGCTGTAGTAAAAATGAAGGTTAATGGTGAGAAGGTTCATATTGCTGCTGAAGGAGATGGTCCTGTTAATGCGCTGGATAATTGTTTTCGTAAGGCTTTAGTATCATTTTATCCGGAAATAACCGAAACCAAACTAATTGATTATAAGGTTAGGGTTTTGAACGGAAATGATGGTACCGCAGCTAAGGTAAGAGTATTAATTGAAACTGCTGATCTGGAAAAATCATGGACAACTGTTGGAGTTTCTACCAATATTATTCAGGCATCCTGGGATGCACTACTGGATAGTATAGAATACTGGCTTTTAATTGAAGCAGGAATAAGTATAAATTAAAAATGAGATAATTTAAAGAGACAGCTGTAGAGTAAGATCTGCAGCTGTTTTACTATGTTATTGTGTTATTTTTCACTAATAAAATAGTTATTAATGTATAAAATTAGAAATAATTTAACTATTAATTTGTATAAAAAGAAAAAAATTACAAAAATATGCAGGAGAATTTTTTTTGACCACGAATTAATAAATTATCATAGAATTTTTTAACAATTAATTTAAATAAAATAAAAATATGGTAATTAATTAAAGAGAAAAGATAAATGGGTGGTAATTTTATGCAAAATTTTTGTGAATATTTATACAAAAAATATAGTTTTGATCAGAAAATTAGAAATGAAATTGAATCAAAAATTACAGAAAAAGGAACTAAGTCTTTAATAAATTATATAAAGGAAGAAAATATATTAAGCGAAAAACAGTTGCTGCAGGCAGTATCCGTATATTTTGAAATTGAATTGTTTGAAAATTCGCAGGTTAAGGTAGATAAAAAAATTGCTCTTAAGCTTGATCTTTCTCAGTCTGAAAAATATAGGCTTTTATTACTGCAAAAAAATGAAAAGATAATAATATTTGGCAGTATTTATCCTCCTGATTTGTTTTTAAAAGAAAAGTTAAAATACCAGTTTAAAAGCAGTATTAAATTTTATTTAATGACCGAAGTTGAATTTAATAGAGTAAAAAATTCAATTTATAATAGTTATTTTCAATTGGATCAGCAGGAACTGCTGAGTGATTTTGGGAATTTTAAAAAAATTGATAGCAGGGATATTGATAGCTTAAAAGATCTTGTTGATGATGCACCAGTGGTTAAATTACTCAATAAAATTTTAACTGAAGCAATTTCATTAAATGCAAGTGATATTCATCTGGAAAAAAAGAAAAATTACTTTAAAATTAGATACAGAATTGACGGTATTTTAAAAAGTTATTATAACTTGCCTGTCGAAATAGCAGCAGCTGTTATTTCAAGAATTAAAATAATTTCAGGAATGGATATTACAATACGTCATTTACCTCAGGATGGAAAACTGGAATTTAAATTCCAAAATTCTAATTATGATATTCGCTGTTCAGTCATTCCAACTATTTATGGAGAAAAGGCGGTTTTGAGACTTCTTTTAAGAAGTGAAAAATTATTGTCAGTTAAAGAACTAAATTTAAATAGCTATAATCTAAAAAGATTCAAAAATATTTTTAAATATAATTCTGGAATAATATTACTTTCAGGCCCTACCGGAAGTGGTAAAACAACAACTTTATTTTCAATTTTAAATAGGCTGGCTGCAGAAAAAAATAATATTATTACTGTAGAAAATCCTGTTGAATATAGATTAGAGCTTCTAAATCAAATTGAAATTAATAATGCTCAGGGCTTAAGTTTTCCTGTTATTTTGAGATCTATATTAAGACAGGATCCTGATATTATTATGATTGGAGAAATAAGGGATAAAGAAACTGCAGAAATTGCAGTAAGAGCAGCCATTACAGGCCATCTGGTTTTAAGTACTATACACACCATTGATAGTGTTTCTGCTGTAACAAGACTTATTGATATGGGGATAGCCCCATATTTAATTAGCAGTACTCTTAAAGCAGTTGTAGCCCAGAGGTTACTGCGTAAATTATGCCCGGATTGCAGAGAAAAAAGAAAAATCACCCGAGAAGAGATTAATTTTATTGGAGAACAAAAATGTAAATATGTTTTTCAGGCTGTAGGCTGTCAAAACTGTAGTGAGGGTTATCTGGGAAGAACTGCAGCAGCAGAAGTACTACTGATTAATAAGGAATTAAGAAAACTGATCAGTCAGCAGGCAGATTATGAGCTGCTCAAAAAAGCAGCGCTGACTTCAGGAATGTTAAGTCTGGCTGATTCTGCTTTTAAAAAGTTAAAAAAAGGTGTCACCTCAAGCGAGGAAATTCTAAGAGTAATCGAACTTAATTCCTGAGACAGGAGGAGATTCAAATTAATTTAAATAGAAAATTTGATCTTAAATTTTTTGCGTCTCAGCTTAAAATAATGTTAGATTCTGGCTTGAATTTAAACAGATCTTTAATGATCATCTCAAAACAGACAAAAGTTCAGCAGGAAGAAAAAATTTACGGAGAGCTGTTAAAAAATATTGAGTCAGGTTTAAGTCTTGCTGAAGCAATGGAAGAGGAAGAAGTTTTCACCAGTCTTTTTACTGAAGTAGTCAGAGCGGGAGAAGAAAGTGGGACTCTGGTTGAAGTTTTAGAAAAGCTGGAGAAATATTACAGCAGCCGAGAAAAGCTGAAAAAAGAAATTAAAAAAGCAGTTTTTTATCCACTTACTGTAATTATTACTATTTTTACTGCAGCTGTTTTTATTTTTAAATTTATTTTACCTGTATTTGTGGATCTATTCGCAGAATTTAGTGGAGAACTACCGCTAATTACTGAGATATTTTTGCTGTTGAGTCGAGCATTTAATGATTATTTCTATATAATAATAATTTTCATAATATTTTCAATAATATCTTTTGTATATTTTTACAAAAGTGAGAAGAGGAGAGATTTAAAAAGTAAAATCATTATGCATATTCCGTTTTTATCAGTTGTTTATCGTGATTTGATTTTAACTCAAATAGCTATTTATTTAGCTCTATTCTTAAAAAGTGGTTTAAAATTAATTTCTGCCCTGGAACTTGTAAAGAATATAATCAGTGATTATCATTATCAAAATTTTATAGATAAAACAACTTTGAATATTTCAAAAGGGGCTTCTTTAGCGGAGTGTTTTGCGGATAGTAGATATATTCCTGATCTATTTTACTATCTTATAATGACTGGCGAAGAGACAGCCCGAATGGAAACTATGTTGGAAAGAGCAGGTGATTATTATTATCAAAAATTAAATGATGAAATTGCTCAAATGCTGCAGTATTTAGAGCCGTTTTTAATAACATTAACTGCAATTTTTGTTGCTTTACTTGCTGCAGCAGTAATAATGCCAATGTTTCAGATCTATTTAATTATTTAATTTTATGTTTAGGCTTATTTAAATTGATTTAGCTTCAACTTAATGGAAACTTAACAGAGAAAGGAATTTATTAATGATAATTGAATCTAATTTAATAAACAGAAATTTGACTAAAAATGAAGAGGGATTTACTCTAATTGAATTATTAATAGTAATTGTAGTACTTGGAATTTTAATGTCAATGGCTGTACCTGCATTAAGTGGAGTTAAAAATAAAGCAGATACAGCAGTAGCTAAAGCTGATCTTCATAATATCATGCAGAGTCTTGAAATGTATTATCTTGATCATGGTGAATATCCTGGCCAAAGTACTAAAAGTGATATAAGTTCGATTAGCAGTGATTTAACTGAATTAAATATAAAAAATTCAGAGACTGATTACAGTTATCAGAGTGATTCTGATACTGGAGCAGAAAAATATATAATAATTTATCAAGCTGCTGCAGATGAATTTTATTATATTTCTACTGCCGAATCTTCCCTAATTGGACCTGAAGCTACAGAACCTACATTATAGCTCAATGGAAAATAGGCAGGGTTTTACTTTGATTGAGATTTTAGTTGTAATTACAGTAATGGGGATTTTATTTACAATAAGTTATCGTCCACAGTTTAAAAATGATTTTACAATCAGGCAGGAAATTAACTGTTTAGCAGCAGATTTTAGGTGGGCCAGAAATAAGGCAATCCTGGATAATCAGACTTATATTTTTAGAATTTATACAATTAAGGAAAGTCCTGAATCCAGTAAAATCCCTTATTACTTTTATGTTGAAGAAGATGAAAATATGATTATTAAGAAAAAAGGGTACTATTCTTCTGATTTGATTCTTTATAAAACCTTAAGCTATAAAGCGGTAACAGATAATTATTATGAATGGATTAGATTTAATAATACAGCTACAGCTAGAGGCGGAACAGTTGCCCTGGCTAAGGCAAAAACAGGGGCCAGAAAATATTCAATTACAGTAAATCAATTAGGGAGGGTTAAAGTTGAAAAATAATGCTGGATTTTCTTTACTGGAGGTTATAATAACAATTTCTCTAGCAGGAGCTGTTCTGGCAGTGATGAGCAGAACAATCAAAACTGGACTGGAAGTACACACTTTTCTTGCAGACAAAAATGCAGCTGTAAACTGGACTGAGTCTGTATTAGAGGCTTATAAAAATAGAGAATTAATTAGTGAGGGGGTTGAAGACAGCAGCAGTGAGTTTATTAGAAATTTAGAAATGCTGGAAAATGAATCTCTACCCAGAGATTACGAGATGACAAGAGTTGAGGTGATTCCATATGAAAAAGATGGAATAAAATATGATGGTTTATATAAGTTAAAGGTTGAAGTTGATTTTAAATGTAGGAATAAGGAGCATCAGAATGAAGTTTTCAGTTTGTTGCAGAAATGAACTTAAGGTTGAAGAAGGATTTACTCTGTTAGAAATATTGATAGTAATTACTATCTCATCTTTGCTGGCTGCAATCTTTATGCAATTAATTATCAGCCTCTATCAAAGCAATAATTTTTTAAACCTTCAAAATTCCTGGCAGCTGGATGGTTATTTGGTTGTTGATTTTATGTCCTTACAAATTAGAAATGCCAGTAAAGTTGAGATTATTAATCAGAAAGAAATTGATGTTTTCAGCTATTATGGCGAAGAATATCAGTGGCTTAAATTTAATATCTATCAGAGTGGGGGACATAATGCTCTTGGGAGAGCAATTGGAAGTAATAATCCTGATTTTAAAGATTTTGGTAGAAACCTTGCTCTGGTAGATCAGATTGAAGATTTAAATTTTAAATTAGTAGATCCAGATTTGCTTAAAATCACTCTTTGGGTAAAAAAAGGAGAGAAAAAATTAATTATTAGCAGGTTAATAGATTTATAGATTTAAAAACAATAATAAAAGCAGGTTTAGATTATGATGATAAAAAATAATAATGGCTTTGTTTTATTTCTAAATTTGATTTTGATTACATTAATTGGGCTGTTTATACCTCTTTTAATTCAACAACAAAGAATTAATTTTAAAATTTTAGATAATAGAATTGTGGCAGCTCAAAATAAAGAAGCAGTTGATTCAGCTCTGCAGTATCAGCTCTATTTTTTGAAAAACGAAGATCTACTGCTTAATGAAAAACTGGAATTAACTAGTGAGTTAAAAGTAAATATTTATGGAAGGGAGGATGATACATTTATCTATCTTTTTGCCAGAATTGATAGTGAAATTCCTTATAATGCTGAAATGAAACTGGAAAAAGAAAGTTTAAGAATCATTGAGAAAAAAATATATAGGAGTGATTGATAATGTTTAATAATTATTATTCAGTAACAATACCGGCTGAGGACAGTCTGAAGAATTTAGTTGCCAGAGCAAAAGACAATAAGATTAATTTTGTAGATGGTATTAATGAGATTTCTTCTATAGGTAAAATCAAAAGATTTAATTTTAACTGTCAGTATATAGTTTTGCTGCCTGCAGCTTCACTTTTTTATCACTCAGTTGCACTGGAAGAAAAGAACCCTTATCGAATTAGTGAAGATAATATTTTGAGTAAATTTGCTGAGGTAAAAAGTAATTTTGAAGACGAATACTACTATGATTATTTAGAAATAGTCTCCGATCAGACTCAGGAACGAGAGGTTAAATTTTTTGCAGCGGATAAAAGAATGCTGGATCCCATAACCGCAGATATGGAAAAATATAAAAATAATTATTTGGTTTCGGCTCTTCCAGTTGCTATATTTTCAGTAATCAATAAAATTGTAGATGCAGAAAACTATCTTCTTTATTATCAAATAAATGGCAGCTATACCTTACTGACTGCATTAAATAAAAAACTTGATCTACTTCAGTCCTCAATTAAAGAGAAAGAGTTGAAACAGGAAATTAAAAGAACAAAAAAATATTATTTAAATAATAAAAATATTAAACTTGAGATTCTGGAAGGAAAAAGTGATTTGCTAAATCTTGGTGATTTAATAGATTTAGAAGCAGATGATTTTGTGTTTTTGACTTCTTTACTCTGGAGTATCAGCAAATGCCAGTGATTTTTAAAGAAAAGAATTTTGACCGAACATTGATTTTAATAAAATATTTTTTAGTTATTATTTTAGTACTGCTTATAGCCCTAATTATTGTAAATTATAATCTCAAAAATAAAAATAACATTTATCAATCCAAATTAGAACAGCTTAAAAAAGAGGCAGACAAATACTTTTATTTAAATAAAGAAAAAAGTAAAAATAAAAACCAACAAAATATTACTCCCAAAAAATATATTTTATTAAAAACTCTGGCAGCAAATACTGAAAACGTGATTTTTAATTCTGTATATTTCAAAAATAACAAAATTATTCTGAATGCAGAAAGTGAAAACCAGAAAAATATATTTAGATTTATTGAGCATTTAAAAACTAATAATAATTTAACCAATATAAATTTAGTTAAGATCAGACAAAATAATAAATATTTTTTTCAACTTGAAGCAAATATAAGTCGGTAATGGGGTGTAAGGATGGAAAAAAATATGAACAAACCACTAATAATTTCTTTATCTTTTTTGGTCTGTTTTTTATTAATTATACAGCTTGGAAATAGCAGAGTATTATTTGATAGACAAAAAACACTTAAAGAAAACATAGAAAAACAGCAGCAGAAAAATATTTTATTAAAAAATAAATATTCTTTAAATGAGACCTTTTCTCAAGCTGCTTCTCGAGAAAAAATAGTTAATTTAAAAGAAATAACTACCCAAATACTTGCAGAATTAAAGCTTTATCATTTAATATTAATTGATTTTAGCAGTACAAAAAATGAACTTAATTTAAATTTAACTGGAGACTTTAATTCTTTTCTGAAATTTCTATACTATATAGAAAATGAACTAAAAGTTTTAAAGATTGAAGAATTTAAAATAAAGGACAATAGTAAAAGCTTATTTTTCTTTTTAAAATTAAAAAAAGAGCTGATTTAGATGAAGAAAATTCTTATAAATAAAAAAATGATTTTATTTTTAGCTGTTGGATTATTGCTTATAGTCTTTTTGATCTGGACCCAATTTTTTGGAGTTGAAATAAGCGATATTTATGATCAGCCTGATAAGTTTAAAAATGATAAAATATTTGCTGAGAAATCGAAGCAGAAAAAAATAGTTAAAACAGAAAATGAGGTTTCTAAAGAAAAAATAAATGAAGTAAAAAATGAAACACAACTGAAAACAAAAATTAAAGAAATTGCTTTGATCAGCGAGATCAAAGACCCCTTTAAGTCTGTTAACAGCTCTCAGAACTCTAAAAAAAGAGCTTTAAAAAGTATAAATAAACCAGATCAGTTGTCAGAAAGTAATAATAAAGAAAATTATAATCCAAAACTTATAGATTTAGAAAAAAATATTATAGCTGATGATTTAAATAACCATTCCAGTAAAGATAATAAGCTGCAGGTTAAAAATAATAATGCTAATGAGGCAAAAAAAATAAATATAGAAAGGGTTAAACTTCCCTTTAAATTATTGGGTATTATTCGAAAAGGAACAAAATCTACTGCTTTATTTCTCTACCGCGGACAAACTGTGACTAAAAAAGAAAATGATAAAATTGGTAGGTTTACAATTAAAAAAATTAATAACAATAAATTAACTATCAGTTATCAAAAAGCTGAAAGAATGATCAATCTCTGGGAGGTTGAAGGAAATGAAAAGTAAAGTACAGAAAGTGTTTCAAATATCAATTATTTTAGTTATTATTTTGCTGGTTTCCGCTTTTGTTAAAGCAGAAAAAGGATCGGAAAATAATTTGATCTCAATTAATTTAAGAGATGTAGAGCTGGAAACAGCTCTAATTATGCTGGCAAATACTGCTGATAAAAATTTGATTTGTGACAGTTCAGTTAAAGGAAAAATTACAGTTATTTTTAATGATATTCCCTTTGAAAATGCTTTGAATTTAATTACTGACAGTTTCAATCTTGATTACAGTTATCAAAAACAAATAATTTATATTAGTACAAGAGAAAAAATGGCTGCCAGAAATCAAAAATTTGTCAGTAAAAGTTATAAATTCAATAATTTAAGTTCTGAATTAGCTGCTGAGATTTTAAGAAATAACTTTGAAGAAATTAAGATTATTAACTTAAATAGTGAAGGTCTGATTATTAACTGCAAGGAGAAAAATTTAAAAGAGTTAGAAAAAATAATATCTCAGATAGATCAGCCTCAAAAACAAATAATGATCAAAGCTAGAATAGAAGAAATAAGCAGAACAAAGATAAAAGAATTGGGTATTAATCCCAATCAGCTGGCTGAATTAAAGATTATAAAAAATGATTCTGGAAATATTGAAAAATTAAAACCGGGGTGGCCGGAAACACTTAAAGCGCTGAATGAAAAAGGGCTTTCCAATATTCTGGCAAATCCCAGCCTGATGACACTGGATCGAAAAAAAGCAAAACTTGTAATTGGTGATCAAATTCCAGTTAAACTGGAAAGAATAGAATCAGATAAAACTGTATCAACTATAAGTTATATTGAAGCAGGTATAGTTCTTGAATTTCTCCCTAAAATTATTAATCAAAATCAAATTCTTCTCGAAATAAAGCCTTCAGTAAATAGTATAGGACAAATACTGGCAGATGGATTACCGGCAGTGAATTCGCGCAGTGCAGAGACTACGGTTATATTAGAAGACGGAGAAACACTTGCAATTGGTGGTTTGATTAAAAAGGATGAACTTAAAACTGTTAAAGAAATTCCTATTCTTGCTGATTTACCACTTCTTGGATCTCTTTTTTCTGCCGCAAAGAATACAGATATAGAAACAGAACTTATAATATTTATAACTCCAGAAATAATAGAATCAGAAGTCAGAATAGTTCAAAATAAAATAACAGAAAGTAATAATAATGAAATTAATAAAAAAATAAATAGTCAAAAAGAGGAGATTAAAGGGGAAAAGCAGAATAAAAACAATAGAGAGTTTAAAACACTAACTGAGGAAGAATTAAAAGAAATTCTCAATTAATAAAAGGATATTTGCAGTTTTTAGAGAAATTTAATTCAGGGGAAACCCTGAATTTTCTTTTAATTAATTTCATTTTTTTCTATATTTGCTTACGTACTACAGGCAGTATTCAATATAAGTGTAGTTACAGTAGCTCCAGTATTCTGGACTATTTTAGGTTTTGCCGGGGCTTATATTATAAATTTTAAAGATTATTAGTTTGAGGAGGAGAATAGTAGATGAAAATAGTTTTAACCGGTTTTATGACTGCAGGAAAGACTACAGTCGCCAAAATTCTGGCTGATAAAAAGAATTTTAATTTTTATGATAGTGATGATTTAATAGAAGCCAGAGAAAAGATGAGTATTGAGGAGATTTTTACAGTTAAAGGAGAAGATTATTTTAGAGAAGTTGAAAAAGATATTATAGGTGAGCTGCTAAATTCAGACGAAGATCTGGTTTTATCTCCGGGAGGAGGAGCTGTTTTAAATGATGAACTGCGGCAGCTGATGCTGAATCAGGCTGAAGTTTTCTGTCTTGATGTTAGTGCTGAGGAAGTACTGAGCCGAAATAAAAATGATGAAATTGTCAGACCTCTTTTGGAGGTCGATAATCCTCTGGGGAAAATTAATTCTCTTTTAACTGAAAGGGAAAAGTATTATCAGGAGATCCCCATTCATTTTGATAGTGAACGATATTCAGCAGCTGAAATTGCTGACCAAATTTTAGCAGAGATTCCTGATCAAAAACTTAAAATTGAAATTAAGGCTCAAAACTCTTCTTATCCTGTAATAGTTGATAAAAATTTTAAACAGAGCAGTTTTAATATAATTTTAGAGAAGATAAAAGGACGAAAAGTATTCTTACTGGCCGATCAAATAGTAATGGACAACCATGCAGAACCAATTCTTAGTCTAATCAAAAAAAATGCTGAACTTATCAAATTAGAACTTGAGGCTGGAGAAAAAATCAAGGACCTTGAGTATTTAAAGCAGGCATATGATATTTTATATGAAAATAATTTTACTCGTTCAGATTATGTAATTGCTTTTGGAGGAGGCACAATTGGAGATCTTGGAGGCTTAATTGCTTCAACGTATTTACGAGGATTAAAATTGATTCAGATGCCTACAACTTTGATTTCTCAGCTTGACAGTAGTGTAGGAGGAAAGACAGCTGTAAATTTTAGAGATACTAAAAATTTAATCGGTAGTTTTTATCAGGCTGATCTTGTCTATTATCAATTGCACTGGCTTGATAGTCTGGAGATGAGAGAAATAAAATCAGGTCTGGGAGAGGTAATTAAATATGCTATCCTGGGTGGTAATCCGCTTTTTGATATTTTAAATAAGAACAGAAAAGAAATTATAAATTTAAATAAAGATATTATGCTTAAAATCTCAAAAATTTCTCTAGAAATGAAAGATTATTATGTAAGTGAAGATGTCAAAGATCGGGGATTACGCAAAAAATTGAATTTGGGACACAGTTTTGGTCATGCTGTAGAAGGCGCGGAAAAATTTAGATTTAAACATGGTGAGGCTGTTGTGATGGGAATAGCTTTTACAGCTTTTTTATCGTATAAAATTGGTGATTTAAAGAAAGATGTTTTTAATAAAATTATTGATTTGATTCAAACTTTTGATTATCAAATTTTTCCATCTCAAGACATTGAAGCTGCAGAACTGGCATCATATATTGCACATGATAAAAAAATTAGTGATAATAAAATGTGGTGGGTTTTGATTAAGGATTTAGGTTCTACATACTTAAGTGATGAATTTGATCACAAAAATATTCAAAAATATATGGAGGAATACTTATGCAAAAAGTGGCTGTAATACATGGTCCTAATTTAAATATGCTGGGATTGAGAGAGCCAGAAATTTACGGGACAACAAATTTAGAAATGTTAAATGAAGATTTAAAAGTGAAAGCTAAAGAGATAAATGTAAAAATTGAAATTATTCAGAGCAACCATGAGGGCGAGATTTGTGATTATTTACATCAAAATTATAAAAATTTGGATGGTATAATTATCAATCCAGGTGGTTTGACTCATACTAGTGTTGTATTGAGGGATGCACTGGCTTCTGTAAGAATACCGGTAATTGAAGTGCATATTAGTAATATCCACCGCCGGGAAGAGTTTAGAAAGAAATCTATAACTGCCGAAGCGGCTGTTGGTCAGATTACCGGACTTGGAGTATATGGATATCTTCTGGCTTTAGATGCTTTAAAAGAGGTTTTGCGAAAGGAGAAATATTAGTGGAAAAACGTATAAATAAACTTAGAGAAAAAATGAAAGAAAAAGATATTGAGGCTTTTTTGGTTACGAAAAAAGAAAATGTTCGCTATTTAAGTCAATTTACTGGAACTGCAGGTAAGCTTTTAATTACAGAAACTGATAGTGTTTTTATTACTGATTTTCGCTATTTGGATCAGGCTGCAGAACAGACTGATGGCTGTGTAATTGAAGAAATTAGCAGTAATTTCATTGAGGGTTTTGCAGAGTTAATAAAAAGAAAAAAAATTAACAATTTAAGTTTTGAAAGTCAGGACCTTAATTTTAAAACATATCAGAAATTGAAGAATAAATTAGAAGTAGAAAGTCTAAATCCTGTTGAATCAGTGGTTGAAGACTTAAGAATGATTAAAGATTTAAATGAAGTAGATAAGATAAAAAAAGCTGTGGAAATTGCTGATAGAGCCTTTGATTTTTTACTCGAATTTATTGAAGTTGGTAAAAGTGAAAAAGAAATTGCGCTTGAGCTTGAATTTTTTATGAAAAAAAATGGTGGGGAGGCAAATGCCTTTGATTTTATAGTAGCTTCCGGTAAAAGAGGAGCATTACCTCACGGAGTTGCTTCAAAAAAGATTATAGAAAAGGGAGATCTGATAACCATTGATTTTGGTACAGTTTTTCAGGGCTATCATTCTGATATTACCAGAACAGTGGCTGTCGGGGAGCCTGATTCCGAACTTAAAGAAATCTATCAGCTTGTTTTACGGGCCCAGCAAAAAGTGATTTCTAAAATCAGCAGTGGAATGGACTGTATTGAGGCAGATAAGATTGCTAGAGATTTAATTAAAGAAGCCGGCTATGGAGATAACTTTGGTCATGGTCTGGGCCATGGAATAGGGCTTGAAATTCACGAAAATCCAAGGTTATCTTATACTTCGGACGGGATTTTGAAACCAGGAATGGTAGTTACGGATGAACCTGGTATTTATATTTCTGGTCTGGGTGGAGTTAGAATTGAAGATGATTTATTAATAACTGAAGAGGGATGTGAAGTTTTAAATTCAGCTCCTAAAGAACTGATTGTTTTATAAACTTATACGGCTGAAATTAAGCAAGAATTAATTTAATTAACTTAATATTGTTCAGTTTAATAATTTGTTTAAAAAGCTAATTTCTGCTATAATTGAACTGCAACAAAAAATAGTGGAGGTGCTTTAAATGATTTCAACAAATGATTTCAATACAGGTTTAACAATAGAGCTGGATGGAGAGGTTTATCAGGTAATTGAATTTCAACATTCAAAATCCGGCAGAGGTAGTGCATTTGTTAGAACGAAATTAAGAAATGTTGAGGAAGGTTATACAATTAGCAAAACTTTCAAGGCAGGAGAAAAGGTTGAAACAGCTCATGTAGAGAAAAAAAAGATGCAGTTTTTATACTGGGATGGTAGTGATTATATTTTTATGGATAATGATACATATGAGCAGTTTCATTTAAGTGAAGAACAGCTTGGAGATAAGGTGAAATATTTAAAAGAAAATATGGAACTTGATATAGCTGTCTATCAGGGTAGGCCGATCGATATTGAACTGCCAACTTTTGTTGAACTAAAAGTTGAAGATACTCAGCCAAATATTAGAGGTAATACTGTTTCCGGTGGAAGCAAACCAGCTACAATGGAAACAGGCCTTGTTGTTCAGGTTCCATTATTTATTGAAGAGGGAGATATACTTAAAATTGATTCTCGAAGTAATGAATATATAGAACGAGTTAACAGTTAAATATTTTTGAGGGGGGAATTTAAAGATGAATTATGTAATCATTGGCGCGGGAGCTGCTGGAGTTTCTGCGGCAAAAGAGATTTTGAAAAACCGGGATAATGGGGATCAAATTTCTATTTTTACAGATGAAAATTATCCTTTTTATTATAGACCTCGACTTATAGAATGTCTTTCCGGTGAGGTTCAAGTTGAAGATATTATTATTAATGATCAACAGTGGTTTGAAGATAATAATATCGATCTTTATCTCAATCAAAAGATCATCGAGATTGACAGCCAGAATAAATTGGTTAAGAGTGAAAAAGATCAATTTTTTTACGATAAATTACTGCTGGCAAATGGTTCTCACTGTTTTGTTCCCCCATTTACTGGCGTAGAGTTGGATAATATTTTCACTTTAAGAACGGCTGCTGATTTAAAAGAGATTAATAAAGCCGCAGAAACTGCCCAAAAAGCTGTTGTCGTTGGTGGGGGACTTTTAGGTCTGGAAATTGCTTATAATTTTGCTAAAGCGGACCTGGATACAACTGTGCTGGAAGTAGCACCTTATTTGCTGCCGATGCAGCTGGATAAAAAGGGCGGAGATCTGCTGGAAGCTAAATTGAAACAAAATAATGTCAAAGTTGTTACTGATGCTAAAACTAAAGGTTTTAAAGGTCAGCAGAATGTAGAAAAAGTAATTTTAGAAAATCAGGAGATTGAGGCTGATCTTGTTTTAATCTCGACCGGTGTTCGCTCTAATACTTCTTTAGTTGAAAATTTAGATATTGATAAAAATAGGGGAGTTATTGTTAATAAAAGAATGCAGACTTCAAATTCTGATATTTATGCAGCGGGGGATGTGGCAGAGTTTAATGATAAAATCTATGGGATCTGGCCTCCTTCGCTGGCCCAGGGAAGAGTTGCTGGTACAGTTATGAGTGGTGGTCAGGCTGAATTTGATGGTTATGTACCATCTCATAAATTAAAGGTTGCCGGAATTAATGTAGTTTCTCTGGGAGAATTAAATAAAGAAGGAGAATTTGAGGAAGAAATTCTGGAAGATAATGAAACCTATGTTAAAGTAATAAAGAATAAGGGAGAAAAAATTGGGGCTCTAATTGTTGGACAGTATTCAGAACAAAATCAAATTCTGGCTGACATAAAAAGATGATTATTTAGTAAAATGAGGGAGGTTAAATTATGAGTGATGAAGAAATTAAAGATATTAAAGCAGAAGAAGTAGAAGCAGAAGAAATTGATGAGGGCAGTATTAAGATCGCTGACGAAGTAGTAGGAATAATAACTGGTCTGGCAGCAACTGAAGTAGAAGGTGTAGCTGGTATGAGTGGTGGTCTTGCAGGTGGAATTGCTGATATGCTGGGTAGAAAAAGTTTGAGTAAAGGTGTTAAAGTTGAAGTTAGTGATGAAACAGCTTCTGTTGATGTTTATGTAATTATAGAATATGGTAATTCTATTCCAGATGTTGCCTGGAAGATTCAGGATAATGTAAAACAGGCTATTGAAGGAATGACTGGTTTAAATGTTAAAGCAGTTAATGTTCATGTTCAGGGGGTAAATTTTCCTGAAGACGAAAAAGAGGAAACGGAAAATAAAGTAGAGGAAGTAGAGACCGAAGAATAATTTATTCTTTGAAAATGATTGGAGGTTAAGCCATGAAAATTATACAAAATATATTTTCCTTTTTAATCGCTTTAATTCTCATCGTTTTAACAATTACTCTTTCTCTATATAGTTTTGGACTTTTATCTGCTAATTTTATTCCTGATCTAATATCTGGCAGCTATAATAACTGGCAAATTGGAGTAGTATATCTACTATTTCTTTTAATGGCGATTTTTGTAATCTATCCTTATTTTACAGACCGCCAATTTAAATCAACAAGATTATTAAGTTCAGAATCTGGAGATATTACTATAACAATTTCTGCTCTTTCTAATCTGATCAAAGATCGAGTTAAAGAAAAAGAAAAATTTGAGGATATAAGAATTAAACTGGAAGAAAAAGAAGAAGGTTTAAAAATTATATTAAGCGGAAAGCTAACGGTACCTGGAGATCTACCGGCTATTAGTGAGAATATCCAGCATGATTTAAAAAATTATATTAAACAGACCACGGGAATTCAGGTGGAAAAGGTTCAAATTAGAATTGATGATGTAAGAAAAGATAGTAAACTGCCTGAAAATGTGGAATGAGGTGGTCTATAAATGGATAAAAATCAACTGAAAGAAGAGTTAGTTCAATTAATATATGTGAATCGCAAAAAAATCACCGGAGCTGTGATTGGTTTAATTATTGGGATTTTATTTTTAACAGTTGGGTTTTTTAAAACATTATTACTCTGTCTGACTACTTTGTTCGGCTATTACTTTGGTTCTCGCTGGCGTTTTGAAGAAGATTTAAAAGATTTTATACTAAGAATTATTCCAGAAAGATTTAAATAGAGTTAGAAATGAGGTATTTTCTTTATGCAAAAAGTTTCGAGACACAAACAGAGGATCTGGGTACTCCAGATTCTTTACGGACTGGACATCAGAAAAAAGCTTGATCTTGAAAACTCAAAAAAAAGCTACAGAGATTTTATGAATGAAAAAAGTGCTTTGGCTGATGATTTATATGCTGAAGAGCTGCTTGATGGTATTATTATGGAACTTGAACTCCTGGATGCGCAGATTGATCAGTATGCTATAAACTGGAATATAGAAAGAATGTCTGCAATTGATAGAAATATTTTAAGAATTGCTGCTTATGAAATTCAGCATGATATTCCAACAAAAGTAGCTATTAATGAAGCTGTAAAGATTGCCAAAAAGTATGCAGATGAGAGTTCACCATCATTTATTAATGGGATACTGTCTAAATTTGCTTAAAAAGGGGGCTTAAAGCCTTCTTTTTTTGTTTTTTAAATATTTTTATGGTATATTTTATTTAGTAAACTATGGTAGTTAGAGCAATAAAAAGGTTTTGGTAACTGGAACTAATAAGATTAAATAAGTTAATGGGGTGTGGAGATGGAATATTCAGCAAGAATTGCAAAAATTGAAGAATCAAAGACAATCGCTGTCAGTACAGCCGCCAATAAATTGACAGCAGCAGGAGAAGATGTGGTAAGTTTTGGTGCAGGAGAGCCAGATTTTCCTACACCGGACTTTATTAAAAAAGCTGCAGCAGAAGCGATGAAAAAAGGATATACAGGTTATACCTCTGCTTCAGGGCTGCCAGAATTAAAACAGGCAGTAGTTAATAAATTTGCTTCTGATTATTCTTATAAATATTCTACAGAAGAAGTAATTGTCTGTAATGGTGGTAAGCAGGTATTATTTAATGGTTTATCAGCTATTTTAGCAGAAAATGATGAGGTTTTAATTCCTAAACCTTACTGGGTTTCATATCCAGAGCTAGTAAAATTAGCTGGTGGGAGACCTGTTCTGGTTGAAACAGAGGCTAAAAATAAATATAAATTAAAAGCAGCTGAATTGAGAAAAAATATTACTGAAAATACAAAAGCAGTTATTATTAATTCACCTTCTAATCCGGATGGACATTTTTATACTCAGTTAGAATTAGAAGAACTGATAGGTGTTTTGATTGAAAAGGATATTTTTGTTATTAGTGATGAAATTTATGATAAACTTTTATATGATGACAGAGAATTTAAATCAATGATTGAACTTTTCCCTCAGCTAAAAAATAGACTTTTAGTAGTCAATGGAATGTCTAAATCATATTCCATGACCGGCTGGAGGGTGGGTTTTGGGTTTGCAAATCAGGAGTGGATTAAAAATATGGCTAAAATTCAGAGTCATACTACTTCCAATGTAAATACCATTGCTCAGTATGCAAGTGCAAAGGCTCTGAATAATGATAAACTGGATCAAATTATTAAAAAGCGGAAAGATATTTATCAGCAGAGAAGAGATCTTACAGCCGAGTTGCTGGCTGATATTAAAGGTTTAAAAGCAATCAAACCTGCAGGAGCTTTTTATTTCTTTATTGATATTTCGGGATTAAAAAACAGAAAAATTAATGGCGAGAAAATTAAAGGATCACTCTCTTTTGCTGATTTACTTTTAGAGGAAAAGAAAGTAGCTGTAGTACCAGGAATTGCTTTTGGAATGGATAATTTTATCCGGATTTCATTTGCTCTGGGAGAAGAAAGGATTAAAGAAGGAATTAAGAGGATAGGAGATTTTGTAGCAAGTCTCAATTAGTTTTAAGTAAATAAAAAAAGAGCAGAGAAATCTGCTCTTTAAATTCATTATTAAATTAAAATGGTGCGAAAGGAGGGATTCGAACCCTCACGGTCGTGAGACCACTAGACCCTGAACCTAGCGCGTCTGCCAGTTCCGCCACTTTCGCACTGACAAATAATATTTTAACTTAAATATTTAAATTTGTCAAGGTGATTTTTTCAAATATTGTTTATGAAAATAAAATCTTACATTAAAACTTTAAGAAAAAAATAACTTGACTCCAGTTCGAATTATTTCTGAAATTAAGGAGGATTTAAGGGAGCGGTTAAAGAATAATATATAGAAGCAGGCTTTTTTTGCTCAAGTTTTAAAAATTCAGGAGGGAAAATATGTACGAAATTTTAGAAAAGGAAGTTCTGGCACCCACAATTAAAAAGTTAAAGGTTAAAGCACCTTTGATTGCCAAAAAAACTAAACCAGGTAATTTTATTATATTAAGAGTGGATGAAAAAGGGGAACGAATTCCACTCACTGTTGCAGATTACGATCGTAAAACTGGTGTAATTTCTATTATTTTTCAGGAAGTTGGTTATTCTACAAAATTATTAGGTAAGATGGATAAAGGTGATCAGATACAGGATATAGTTGGGCCTCTTGGTCATCATATTGATCTGGAAGGATATGAAAAGGTAGTATTATTGGGTGGTGGTTCAGGGACTGCTCTCTTATATCCTAAGGTCAGAGGTTTTTATGAGCAGGGAGCTGAAGTAATCAGCATTACCGGGGCCAGAACCAAAAATTTAATTATTTTAGAAGAAGAATTAGAGAAGTATAGTGACAGATTATTTATTGCAACTGATGATGGTAGTTACGGTCATCATGGCTTTGTGACTGATATTTTAAAAGATTTATTGGAAAAAGAAGATGACATAGATTTAGTAGTTGCCATTGGACCTGTGCCAATGATGAAGGCAGTGGCTGATTTGACTAAAGAGTATGGAGTAGAAACTATTGTTAGTTTAAATACTATTATGGTTGATGGGACAGGAATGTGTGGTGCCTGCAGGGTAACTGTCGGTGGAGAAAGGAAATTCACCTGTGTTGATGGACCTGCTTTTGATGCTCATCAGGTTGATTTTAATGAATTAATGAACAGGCTTAATTTTTATCAAAATGAAGAAGATTTAGTATATGATACAGCAGTCGAGGAGGATAATTAATGGCTTTACAAAAAAAGAAGACGCCGATGAAAGAGCAGGCGCCTGAAGAGAGAATTAAAAATTTTAAAGAGGTTCCTTTTGGCTATAGTGACAATGAAGCAGTTGTTGAAGCGGAAAGATGCTTACAGTGTAAACATCAACCCTGTGTTGAAGGATGTCCAGTTCATGTGCCAATACCCCAGTTTATCCAGGCTGTAATAGATGGTGATGTAGTTGAAGCAAATCAGATTATTAAAAGCAAAAATAATCTTCCAGCTGTCTGTGGACGTGTCTGTCCTCAGGAGGAGCAGTGTGAAGATGTATGTGTAATGGGAATCAAAAATGAGCCGGTAGCTATTGGTCGCCTGGAGCGTTATGTTGCAGATTATAATATGGAGCGGGGCACAGATAGTACCAGTGCGGAAGAGATAGAAAAAATGAAGGTACCAGAATTAGAAGGCAGAAAGGTTGCGGTAATTGGAGCCGGTCCTGCAGGTCTTACTGCGGCTGCTGATCTTGCAAAATATGGGCTTGAAGTTACAATTTTTGAAGCTCTACACGAAACAGGTGGAGTGCTGCGCTATGGGATTCCTGAATTCAGACTTCCCAAGGCTATTGTTGATCAGGAAGTTGAAGCAATCAAAGAACTCGGTGTAGATATTCAATTAAATGTAGTTGTTGGTAAGTCAATTACAGTTGATGAACTATTTGAAAAAGGCTATGAATCACTATTTATTGGTGTTGGTGCTGGTCTGCCGAGATTTTTAAATATTCCTGGTGAAAACTTAAATGGAGTTTATTCTGCCAATGAGTTTTTAACCAGAGTTAATCTGATGAAAGCCTTTAAATATCCAGAATATAAAACACCAGTAGTTGTTAAGGATAAAGTTGCAGTTGTTGGGGCTGGAAATGTTGCGATGGATGCAGCTCGAACTGCTAAAAGACTGGGAGCAGAAGATGTTTATATAGTATATAGAAGAGCTGAAGAGCAGATGCCTGCACGTAGTGAGGAAATACATCATGCTCGGGAAGAAGGGATTGAATTTAAACTTTTAAATAATCCGGTTGCAATTCATGGAAAAGAGGGCAGAGTTTCTCAAATGGAATGCCAGCAGATGGAACTTGGAGAAAAGGATGATTCAGGTAGAAGACGGCCAATTCCAATTGAAGGTTCTAACTGGATGCTGGATCTGGATACTGTAATAATAGCTATTGGTCAGAATCCAAACCCGCTTTTAACTTCTAATACAAAAGATCTAAAGACGAAAAGCTGGGGTGGAATAGAGGTCAATGAAGATCAGCAGACCAGTCGGGAAGGTGTATATGCTGGAGGAGATGTTGTTACTGGAGCTGCCACTGTTATTAAAGCAATGGGTGCCGGCAAAACAGCTGCAGAAAATATTAAGAATTACTTGTTAGAGAAATCTAAAAAATAGAGTGGTTGATTTTATGTCAGATTTATATCAGGATAATCTATTTACAAAAAAAGAAAAAAAGATCTATACAGTAGAGGAAATTACAGAGTATCTTCAGGCTTTAATTAAAGAAGATGCTCTTCTTTCTGACTTCTGGATAAGTGGTGAGATCTCTAATTTTTATCATCACAGTTCCGGTCATATGTATTTTACTCTAAAAGATAAAAATTCCCAGCTGAAAACAGTTATGTTTAAAGGCTATAATTCTTCTCTTGACTTTGAGCCTGAGGAGGGAATGCAGGTTGAAGCCAGGGGGAATTTAGATATTTATGCCCAGCGAGGAGAATATCAATTTTATGCCAGGGAAATGGAAAGAGCCGGCAAAGGAAAACTTTATCAAGCCTTTGAAAAATTGAAAGCCAGATTAGAAAAAGAAGGCCTCTTTGCAGAAAGCAAGAAAAAAGAAATTCCATTTCTGGCCAGCAAAATAGGAATTGTAACTTCTCCTACCGGGGCAGCAATTAGAGATATTCTTTCAGTGATGAAAAGGCGCTCTGGTAATTTTTCTGTCTTGATAGTTCCGGCTCATGTTCAGGGAGATCTGGCTAAGGGTGAAATTACAGCCGGGATTGAATATTTAAACAGCCGCGATGATATTGACCTGATTATTATCAGCCGGGGTGGAGGTTCAATCGAAGATCTCTGGCCCTTTAATGAAGAAGAGGTGGCCCGGGCGATTTATGCTTCCAGACTACCTGTAATCAGCGGTGTTGGTCATGAAACTGATTTTACAATTTCAGATTTTGTAGCTGATTTAAGAGCTCCGACACCTTCTGCAGCAGCGGAACTGGCAACTGCAAATCGAGAAGAAATTTTAAATAGGCTCAATAATTTATCACAGAGGCTTGTAAACAGCAGTGCTACTAAGCTTAGAGAATTAAAAAATCATTTAAAAGGTATTTCTGAACGCAGAATATTTGCCTCACCGGAAGAACTGTTTAGAGATTATGAACAGGAACTTGACAGTATAGAAACAAAATTAAACCATCAGATTGAAAGGAAATATAATGATTGGGAAAATAAATATCAATTATTTTATCAGAGGTTGAATAATTTAAGTCCACTTAAAACTCTGGACCGTGGTTATACCATTCTTCAGGATCAGAATAAAAAAACAATCAGCTCAATCAGGCAAACTGCTGCTGGTGATCAGCTTAGAGCACGCTTGAGTGATGGTCTTTTAGAACTGGAAGTAAAAGCTAGTAGAAAAGTTGGTGATATAAATGAGTGAAAATAAAAAGGAAGCTAAAATTAAAAAAGAAATTGAAGGAATTAATAGAGAAAAACTTGATTTTGAATCAGCTCTGGAGAAATTACAAAAAATTGTAGAAGACCTTGAAAAAGGTGGTTTATCACTGGATGAAACTCTGGCTGAATTCAGTCAGGGGATGAAGCTGCTTAAATTTTGCCATCAAAAACTTGATAAGGCGGAAAAGAAGATTGAATTAATGCTTAAAGATGATGGGGAGTTTACTGAGGAGATACCTTTTGAAACTGAGATTAAGGAGGATTAAATTTGCAGGCAATAAAAGAAATATTGAATCTAAAAGCAAAAGAAGTTGAAGCTACTTTAGAAGAGCTGATGAATTTAAGAGAAGAGATAGCTCCCCGATTAACGGAGGCGATGAAATATACTCTGCTTTCAGGTGGTAAAAGGATTAGACCGGTTTTATCACTTTTAACTGTGGAATTGCTGGAAGGGAATTACCAGGCTGCTTTAAAGGCGGGTTCTGCTCTGGAAATGATTCACAGTTATTCTTTAATTCATGATGATCTACCTGCAATGGATGATGATCAGCTGAGGCGGGGTAAAAAAACAAATCATCTTGTTTTTGGAGAAGCTACAGCAATATTAGCAGGTGATGCGCTTCTTACATATGCTTTTGAGCTTTTATCAGAACTTAAAATTGAGCCTGAAGCTAAAATAAGAATAATTGCGAATACTGCAAAATTTTCTGGCTATCAGGGAATGGTTGGTGGTCAGATTCTGGATTTAGAGGCTGAGAATAAAAAACTTAGTCTTGAAGAGATGCAGCAAGTTCACAGAGCAAAAACAGGTGCCTTGATTAAGGCTTCTGTCTTAAATGGACTTTACTGTTCTAAGTTTACTGAGCCAGAAAAAAAAGCACTGTTAAATTATGCAGAAAATATTGGTGTTTTATTCCAGATTGTTGATGATTTAATTGATCTTACAGGTGAAACAGAAAAAATGGGGAAGGTTGTTGGTAGAGATCAGGAGTTAAATAAAGCCACTTATCCTAAACTAATGGGAACAAAAGCTGCTCAAAAAGCCGCCCGGGAATATGCTCAGAAGGCAAAAGCAGAATTAAAAATTTTTGGTGATGAGGCTCAGAATTTAAAGGATTTAGTTGATTATATTCTGAACAGAGAGCATTAATTGAAGGGTTATTATAAATGTGTTATAATTAGTTAAAATGCAGATGGTGCAGTATTCTAGTCAGCATACTATCTTTGAAGGCGGGCCTAAAAATCCGTCAACGGGCATATCGATGAAGTTCTTTGTAATGGCTGCTGACGCCCAGTCGGGGGCCATTGCAGAGAGATAAGGGTTTGGGGCGATCCACAACGGCATGTGGGCGTTGACCCCTTTCTCGCGGAGGCCTGGTCGAGTTATATTAATGGATACATAGCAAGGCCAGGTTCACCTGTTTTTAACCGCAAGGTTAAACAGTGTAGCCTGCTTTGAAGTGGTACTGGAGACAGTAGCAAAACACAGGTGCCAGGATCCAGCTCTGGGTTGAACCTGCTGGAAACCAGTACTGCAAAAGAAGCTAGGAGATAGTTTAAATGCTGTCAAGGAAAACTTCTAGACTGTCTATAAAGGGATATAATAGGGATTAAAGTGTGTTCTGAGTGGTAATTCAGCTCTGTAGAGGGAGACCCTACAGCGGGAATTTAATGAGAAATCTCCTGGATGGTGACAGATGGGAATTCCCGGGGAAAACCTGCTGGACCTATGACACAGCATTTATCTATTATATTACCATCTGTTATTTTATTAATTGAGGTGAATATTTTGGCTAATTTAAAGAGCAGTATTATTATTGCTATTATGACTTTTTTTATTGCGGTAAGTGTCTCATCAGTCTCACAGACACAGGTACAGTTTGTACCATTACCGATGGCAGTAATAATACTGTTAATTATTATTATAATAGGTGTTTTGTCTGATATGGTTGGAGTTGCTGCTACAGTATCGCGAACTGAACCATTTAATGCTAAAGCTGCCAAAAAAATATTTGGAGCTAAAACTTCTTTATATCTTGCAAAAAATGGTGACAAAGTAGCAAGTTTAATGTGCGATATAGTTGGAGATATTTGTGGAACTATCAGTGGAGCAATTAGTGCAGTAATAGCTATTGATTTAATTAATTATTATGGTTTTTCAAATTTATGGACCAATCTGATAATAATTGGTCTGGCTTCCGCTTTAACTGTTGGTGGTAAAGCTTTTTTTAAGTATTATGGAATGAAAAACTCTACAAAAATAATTTTTCTGGTTGGCAGATTACTGGCGTTTTTTTATCTGTTTTATGATAAAATTTACGGTTTTTTAAAAAAGAGGTGGATTTAATGAGTGACTATTTAGCAAAAATAAATGGAATAGATGATTTAAAAAGATTAAAAGGATCACAGCTTAAAGAACTGGCGGCTGAAATTCGAGAGTTTTTACTAAATAATATTTCGGAAACTGGTGGTCATCTGGCTTCAAACCTGGGAACAGTAGAACTGACCATTGCTCTGCATCATTATTTAAATAGCCCCACGGATAAAATAATCTGGGATGTTGGCCATCAGGCTTATACTCATAAAATTTTAACTGGTCGCAAAGATTGTTTTGCAAATTTAAGGCAGAAAGATGGACTTAGTGGTTATCCTAAGTGTACTGAATCTCCTCATGATATAATAGGTGCCGGACACAGCAGTACATCAATTTCAGCTGCGGTCGGACTGGCTATGGCACGAGAAAACTTAAATCAAATGGGAGATATATATGCAGTAATTGGTGATGGAGCTCTAACCGGAGGGATGGCTTTTGAGGCTTTAAATCATGCCGGTCACATTGGTGCTGATATTAATGTAATTTTAAATGATAATGAAATGTCAATTTCCAATAATGTTGGAGCTATTTCTAATTATTTATCAACTTTAAGAAATGACCCTAAATTAAAACGAGTAAAAGAAGATATAGAATTTTTAATTAATAAAATTCCTCGTTTTGGTAATACTGTTTCGAATACGGTTGAGCGGGTTAAAAGTGCCTTAAAATATAGTTTTATTCAGGGTGTGCTTTTTGAAGAATTTGGCTTTAATTATTTAGGTCCTGTTGATGGTCATAATATTATTGAATTAATGAAACACTTTAAACAGGCGGAAACAATAGATGGACCTGTTCTTTTACATGTAATAACCAAAAAGGGAAAGGGTTATCCCCCGGCAGAAAAAAATCCAGACAGGTTCCATGGAGTTGGAGCTTTTAATATTGCAGATGGAAGTTCTCGAAAAACAAAGTCGAAAGCCAGTTACAGCAAAATTTTTGGTGAAACTCTAAGTAGGCTGGCTGCTGAAGATAAAAAGATTGCTGGAATAACTGCCGCTATGCCCTCTGGAACTGGTATGGAGATATTTGCTCAATCTTTTCCGGAAAGATACTATGATGTTGGAATTGCAGAACAGCATGCGGTAACAATGAGTACAGGACTGGCCAGAGGTGGAATGAAACCTGTCTGTGCGATTTATTCAACTTTTTTACAGCGAGCCTATGATCAGGTTATTCATGATGCTGCTATTCAGAATTTAGATTTAACTCTGGCTGTTGATAGAGCAGGTATTGTTGGTAATGATGGGGAAACACATCAGGGGTTATTTGACTACTCATTTTTGCGTCCGATCCCCAATCTTGTTATGATGGCTGCCCGGGATGCAGAACAGCTGCAGCATATGCTATTTACTGCTGTTAATTATAAAGGTCCAGCTGTTCTTCGCTATCCTAGAGGTGCAGCTGCTGGAGATTATATACCTCATCAGATAGCAGATTTAAAAAAATTAGAAATCGGCAAGGCAGAAGAGTTGATTAAAGTTGAATCAGAAATGGATCTGACAATCCTTGCTATAGGGTCAACAGTATATCCTGCTCAAAAAGCAGCCAGAATTTTAAATGAAAATGGCCATAAAACGGCTTTAATTGATGCCCGCTTTGTTAAACCTCTGGATGAAGAAATGATTATCAGAGCGATTAAAAATTCAAATAATGTTATTACAGTAGAGGAACAGGTTCTGGCAGGCGGTTTTTCCTCTGCAGTTCTCGAACTGGCTGCCGATAGAGGTGTCACTTTAAAAAACATTAAAAGAATTGGTGTTGGAGATGAATTTGTCAGTCAGGGTGGAATGGAAGAAATGAAAGAAGAATATCAGCTGGATGGTAGAGGTATTCTTGAAAATGCACTTTCTTTGCTGGCACCGGCTGAGGAGGTAAATAAGTTATGGCCAGAAAAGAAAGACTAGATGTTGTAGTAACTGAAAAGGGATTATTTAGGAGCCGTTCCCAGGCTAAAAGAGCAATTATGGCAGGTCTAGTTTTTGTTGATGGAGAAAGAGAAGATAAGGCGGGAACTCAGGTTGATCCCGAAGCAGATATCGAATTTAGAGGTGATAAAAACCCCTATGTGAGTCGCGGAGGTCTGAAGTTAGAAAAAGCACTGAAAATTTTTACTATTGATCCTGCAGGAAAAGAGGCAATAGATATTGGTGCTTCTACCGGAGGATTTACAGATTGTTTATTACAGCATGGGGCCAGTAAAGTATATGCAGTTGATGTTGGTTACGGTCAGCTGGCCTGGAAATTGCGCCAGGATGATCGAGTTGAGGTGCTGGAGAGATGTAATTTTCGTTATCTGGAAAAAGAACAATTGCCGGTCGAAGTTCCTTTAGTAGTTACTGATGTTTCTTTTATTTCTCTGAGATTAATTGTTCCTGGAGTTAAAAAATTTATCACTAAAAATGGAGATTTCATTGCTTTAATAAAGCCGCAATTTGAAGCCGGTAGAGATCGAGTCGGAAAAAATGGAGTGGTTAAAGATCCAGCAGTTCATTTAGATGTGATTGAAAATTTAAGTGATTTTTTTCTTAAAGAAGGATTTGAGCCGGCTGCTCTCGATTATTCACCAATTACCGGTGCTGCCAGTAAAAATATAGAATATTTAGTTCATCTGCGATATAGAGAAAAAATTGACGAGTTTAACCGACAAGACTGGCAGCAAAAGATTAATCAAACTGTCAGGTTTGCTCATACAGAGCTGGGAGGTTCTTAAAATGGATAAAGCTGCGTTAATAATTAATTTGGATAAAAAAGAAGCTTTTACTGTTGCTGAAAGAGCTATCGAATGGTTTAAAAATAAAGACAAAAAATTTTTAATTGAAAAAAGGGCTGCATTTCAACTGGATCAGAAGCAAAGAGCAGCTGATTATCAAAAGATAAAACGAGAAGCTGATTATATTATAATCATCGGAGGGGACGGAACTTTTTTACATAGTTCTCATCATTTTATTGGCAGCGAGATTCCTCTTTTAGGAATCAATGTAGGTCATCTTGGTTTTTTAACCGATGTAGAAACCGAAGAATTAACTAAAGCTTTAGAAATGATTGATAACAATAACTATAATATAGAAAAAAGAATGATGCTTCAGACAGAACATTATCGCAGTGAAAAAAAAATTAACAGCAGTTATGCTCTTAATGATTATGTGATCAATAGAGATCCCGATTCACAGATGCTTAAAATCGAACTTTATATTAATAATGAACTTGTTAATAATTTTAGAGGAGATGGTCTAATCATTGCTTCTCCAACTGGATCCACTGCCTACTCTCTTTCGGCAGGAGGCCCAATAATCAATCCGCGTCAGATTAAGGCAATATTAATAACTCCAATCTGCCCTCATAATCTTCATCTGCGACCAATGGTAATTTCACCTGAAGAAAGAATTAGGATTAGAGTTGACAGTGATGGTCGTTCTGTTAAGGGCTGTGCAGATGGCAGACAAAAAAATGAAATTATACCTGGGGATGAAATTTATATTAGTGGAGCAGATCAGGAATTGTCAATTATAAAATTGCCGGATAGAACATTTTATACAACTGTAAAAGAAAAAATGCATCTTGCCTAATTGAACTGACAGGAGGATAAAAATATGCTCAGTGATTTACAGGTTAAAAACTTTGCCTTAATTAATAAGGTCAATATCAATTTTAAACAGGGTTTAAACATTTTGAGTGGAGAAACCGGTGCCGGTAAGTCAATAATAATTGGTGCTCTTGATCTTCTGCTGGGTGCCAGAGCAAATAGTGATATAATTCGCAGTGGTAAAAAAGCAGCCTATATTTCTGCTTTTTTTCAGCCTGAAGAGCTTAAAATTATCAATGATATATTAACTGAAACCGGTATTGAACAGGAAGAAAATGGGATATTGATTGCCAGAGAAATTAGGGAGAATGGTCGCAATAGAACATTAATAAATGGTCAGCTTGCTACTCTAAAAATTGTTAAAAAAATTAGTCGTTATTTAATTGATATTCACGGTCAGCATGAACATCAATTACTTTTAGATCAGGGTTCTCATTTGATGATCCTTGATGCCTTTATTGGTGACAAGATAACTCACTTAAAAGCTGAAATTAATAATTTATACCAGGAATTACTTGATCTCAGAAATGAACTTTCAGAAATTGAAATAGATGATGCTCAGAGAGCCAGAGAGCTGGATATTATTAATTTTCAGATTGAAGAAATTGAAGCGGCGGGTCTTGAAGCTGGAGAATATGAAAAGTTAAAAGATGAATATAAAACATTATCTCACGGTGAAGAAATCTATCGAGTTATTACAGAAATAATGTCATCTCTAAGTGGTGATAACTATAAAGATCAGGGAATAATGGATCGCCTTTCTATTTTGAAAAATAAATTCGAAGAAGTCGAAGATTATAACCAGGAACTAAAAGAACTTAACAAAAAATTTACAGATATCTATTATAGTCTGGAAGAATTTAGCTTTGATCTGGCAGATTTTGAAAGTTCTTTTGCTTATGATGAAGAAAGAATATCAATACTAAGTGATCGCCTGGATTTGATAAATACACTTTTGAGAAAATATGGTGAAGATGTAGAAACTGTAATCTCTTATTTACAGGAACTTTATCAAAAAAGAGATAAATTAGAAAATGTTGAAGAAAAAATTGTCTCTTTAACCAAAAAAGAAGAAAATTTAATTCAGCGTTTAAAAGTAAAATCAGGCAAATTATCTGAGACCAGAAAAAAGCATGCTAAAAATTTAGAAGTTCAGCTTAAAAATGAATTAAAAGATCTGGCAATGGAAGATGTTAGATTTGAAGTTAGTTTTACCGAAAAAGAAATTTCGGCAGTTGGTACTGATCGGATTGAATTTTTGATTTCACCCAATAGAGGTGAGGATTTAAAACCACTTTCAAAAATTGCCTCTGGAGGCGAACTATCCCGAATAATGCTTTCTTTAAAAACCATTACAGCCGCTCTGGATCAGGTTGATACTTTAATTTTTGATGAGGTTGATAGTGGTGTTGGTGGTAAGACAGCAGCTAAAATGGCGGCAAAACTTACCCAGATCTCAAATGATCGCCAGATTATCTGTATTACACATTTACCACAGCTAGCCAGTGCAGCAAATCATCATTTTTTAATCAAAAAAGAAAAGGGAGAAAATAGGACTTTCACTAAGATTCATAGTTTAGACAGAGCCGAAAGAATTAGAGAGATTGCCAGGATGATCGGTGGGACAACGATTACTGACAAAACTTTGGCTCATGCAGAGGAGATGCTGTTACTGGCCAATAAATAGGGAGATATAATAATTTAGATTGGGAGCAAAAAAAATTTTCAGCAGGGACTGAAAATGTTTTTTTAAATAATTGAGGGGGAAATAAATTGGAGAAAACTATTGATGTTTTGATTGTTGATGATAATAAGGAATTTTGTCAGCTGCTGGCTGAATTCTTTTCTGAAAAAGACGATTTTAATGTTCTTGAAATGCTTTATGATGGTGAACAGGCTCTGGATTATCTCGAAAATAAAAAACAACCTGATGTTTTAATTTTAGACTTAATTATGCCTCATCTGGATGGTATTGGAGTTTTAGAAGAGTTAAACTCACAGGAATTAATAGATGAGATGAAGATTATTGCTTTAACTGCAATGGGTCATGATAAAATTATGAAAACAGTTCTTGAACTTGGTGTCCATTATTATATTATGAAACCTTTTGATCTTGATAGATTAAGTCAGCGAATAAAACAGTTAATGGATCAAAACACTGTAATAGCTGATAACATAAGAGTTCAAGAAGCAAAATTAGAAGTTGAAAATGGAAATTACAAACCACTAATTACTCAAATTATTCAGGAGCTTGGGATACCAGCTCATATTAAAGGTTATCGTTATGTAAGACAGGCTGTTGAACTTGTAATCAAAGATATGGATTTACTGGGAGCTGTTACAAAAGAGTTGTATCCCCAGGTGGCAGAAAACTTTGATTCTACTCCCAGCCGAGTGGAGAGAGCTATCAGACATGCAATTGATGTTGTCTGGCAGCGGGGTAATCAAAGAGCTCTGGAAAAATATTTTAAAAACAATATAAAAGAAAATGCTAAGCCAACCAATTCTCAATTTATTGCCAGAATTGCAGATAAAATTATGGTTGATTTAAAAGTTTCATAAATGGAGGCCTATAATGCAGATAAAAAAAGAAAAAAAGATTTCAGGTAAAACAATTTATGCGGGCAATATTTTAAAATTATACCGGGATGAAGTTGAATTTCCAAATCAACACAGATCCACCAGGGAAGTAGTTGAACATAGTGGAGGTGTTTCTATACTGGCAGAAAATGAAAAGTCTGAGGTTTTATTAATCAAACAGTATAGATATCCTGTTGATGAGGTTATTTATGAAATTCCAGCTGGAAAGTTGGAGCCGGCTGAAGAAATAGTGGATTGTGCCAAAAGAGAGCTGAGGGAAGAGACGGGTTATGATGCTGAAAAATTTACAAAACTATTTGAATTTTTCCCTACTCCCGGTTACAGTACTGAAACTATTTACATTTATCAGGCTGAAAATTTAAATTTTGTTGGTAGAGATTTAGAAGAGGGAGAATATATTGAAGTTGTTCCTAAAAGCAGAAAAGAGTTAAAGGAACTTCTTTTAAATGGAAAAATTAAAGATAGTAAAACTTTAATTGCAATAATGTATTATCTTGGTGATTTTTAATGTTAAAGAAATACTTTGCAGACTTACATATTCATATTGGCGGTGGCAGTGATGGGAGTCCGGTTAAAATTACTGCTTCCAGAAAATTAAACTTTCCTAATATTTTAAAAGAAGCAGCTTTTAAAAAAGGGCTTAATATTATTGGTATTATTGACTGTGCTTCTCCAGTGGTGTTAAACGATATTGATAAAATGCTGGCTGCAGGAGAAATGAGGGAGCTCTCCAGTGGTGGAATTCTTTATCAGGATCAGCTTTTGGTACTACCAGGAGCCGAAATTGAAAGTAGAGAAAAAAATGGTGGGCAGGTACATTATCTGGCTTTCTTTCCAAAGATAAAACAGATTAAAAATTTTAGTACCACAATGGATAACTATATTACTAATATAACTTTAAGTTCTCAGGCTGCAAGTTTGACAGGCAAAGAACTTTTAAAAATTATAGAATATCATGGTGGAATAATGATACCTGCTCACATATTTACCCCCCACAAAAGTTTTTACGGTAGAGCCTTTAGTAATTACAGAGAAGTTTTTACTGAAGCAGAATGGGATAAAATACCAGCAATTGAACTGGGACTTAGTGCTGATACTTTGATGGCGGATTTGTTGCCTGAACTAGGCAGCAAAACTTTCCTGAGTAATTCTGATGCTCATTCACTTCCTAAAATTGCTCGAGAATATAATATTATGGAACTAGAATCTCTAGATTTTGAATCGGTTCTAAAGGCACTCAAAAGAGAATCAGGAAATCGGATTAGCAAAAATTATGGTTTAAATCCTGAACTGGGGAAATACCACCGAACATACTGTGAAAAATGTGACACTATTTTTAGTGGTCCAGAGGCAGTGTTAGATTGTCCAGAGTGTGATTCTGATAAAATTATTACTGGAGTAAAGGATAGGATTTTAGAGATAGCAGAAAATAAAGTTCCCCAACATCCAGAGCACAGACCGGATTATATTTATCAGGTACCACTTCTGGATATTCCTGGTATTGGCAAAAAAACTGCAGCTAAACTTTTTGAAAATTGTGGTACAGAAATGGATGTTATTCATAATTTATCTCAGGCTGAACTGAAGGATTGTATGAGTTCCAGGATTTTTCAGAAAATAAAAAAAGCCCGTCAGCATGATTTTGATTTTAAATCCGGTGGCGGTGGAACTTATGGTCAAGTGATTTTTTGAGATTGATTATTATAAAATAAAGAAAGAAGGTTAAATGATGGCAGATAATAAATTAAGCAAATATGCCGAATTACTTGTTGATTATTCACTTGCAGTAAAAAAAGGTGATCAGGTTTTAATTCAGGGTGAAGATATCAGTCAGGATTTGATTAAAGAAGTTTATAAGGAAGTACTAAAAAAGGGTGGTCACCCGCTGGTAATAACTAAATTTGCCGAACAGGAAGAGTTGTTTTATAAATATGCAGCTGAAGAACAGCTTGACTACAGTGCTCCTTTTACTAAATACCTAATGGAAAATGTAGATGCCTCTTTAAGGATTCTGGGACATAATAATACTAAAAATCTGGCAGGAGTTGACCCTGAAAAAATTAAAAGACATTCGATTGCCCGCAAAGAGATTAGTGAAATTGTAATGAACAGAGCTGCAGAAGGTACATTAAACTGGAATATCTGTCAGTTTCCGACTCACGCTGATGCTCAGGAAGCAGGTATGTCTTTAGGTGACTATCGTGAATTTGTTTATCAGGCCTGTCATCTGGATAAAAAAGATCCAGTAGCTTATTGGACAGAATTTGGTAAAGAGCTGGAAAGAATAGCTAAAATTTTAAATCAAAAAGATGAACTTCATTTTATTTCTGAAGCGACAGATTTAAAATGCAGGGTTGGGGGCAGAACCTGGGTTGCAGATAAGGGTAAAGAAAATTATCCAGGTGGTGAAGTTTTTACCGGCCCAATTGAGGACAGTGTTGAAGGCAAAATTAGATTCTCTTTCCCCGGTATCTATAGTGGTAAAGAAATTGAAGATATTCAATTAGAATTTAAAAATGGCAAAGTAATCAACGCTTCAGCAGCTAAAGGCGAAAAATTGCTGCACTCACTACTGGATACAGACGAAGGATCTCGCTATGTAGGGGAAGTAGCAGTAGGCTGTAATAAAGGTATTACCCAGTTTACTAGAAATATGTTATTTGATGAGAAAATTGGAGGTACTATCCACTTAGCACTTGGCCGCAGTTATCCAGAGACAGGTGGGAAGAATATTTCTACAATTCATTGGGATATGCTCTGTGATATGAAGGATGGCGGAGAAATTTATGCTGATGGAGAATTGATCTATCGTGATGGTAAATTTATAATTTAATGGAGGTTTTAAAATGATTGAAGAGATAAAAAATAACGCTGAGATTATTACTGAGAAGATTGATTATAGGCCGGAAGTTGGACTTATTTTAGGTTCAGGCCTGGGAGTAATGGCTGAAGAAATTGAAAATCCTGTTTATATAGATTATGGTGAGCTTAATAATTTTCCGATTTCTACTGTAGAAGGACATGCTGGTCGCTTTGTAATTGGTGAGTTGGAAGGAAAAAAAGTTATCGCTATGCAGGGCAGAACCCATTATTATGAAGGTTATTCTATGCAGGAATTGGTAATGCCGGTTAGAATTATGAAGGAAGTTGGAATTGAAAAACTGATTTTAACCAATGCTGCAGGTGGAGTTAATGAAGAGTTTTCTGCGGGTGAGTTTATGATAATTTCTGATCATATTAATTTAATGGGAGATAACCCGCTAATTGGGGAGAATTTTGCTGAATTTGGTCCTCGTTTTCCTGACATGTCAGAGGCATATAACAAAGAACTGATCGAAGTAGCAGAAAATGTTGCCAGGGAAAATGGTATCTTAACTAGAAAGGGAGTTTATGCTGCCGAATCAGGTCCGAGTTATGAAACACCAGCTGAGATTAAATTTTTAAGAACAATTGGAGCTGATGCAGTTGGGATGTCTACAGTTCCGGAAGTTATTGCTGCAAACCATATGGGGCTGGGAATTGTTGGTGTATCCTGTATAACTAATATGGCAGCGGGGGTTTTGCCGCAGCCGCTTGATCATAAAGAAGTGGTAGAGATTGCAGAAAAAGTAAGACCTGATTTTATCAAATTAATGAGCGGTATTATTAAAAATATTTAGCAGGAGGGTTTAATGATGCGTGCATATGATATAATATATAAAAAAAGAGAAGGTCAAAAATTGAATAAAGAAGAACTGGAATTTTTAATCAATGGTTATGTTGCGGAAAATATTCCAGATTATCAAATGTCAGCCTGGGCAATGGCGGTTTATTTTCAGGGGATGGATGCTGAAGAGACAGCCAATTTGACCATGCTGATGGCTAAATCGGGTGATATGATAGACTTAAGTCCCATAAAAGGTACCAAGGTTGATAAGCACAGCACTGGAGGTGTGGGGGATACTACTACCCTTGTTTTAGCACCACTGGTGGCTTCAGCCGGAATTCCAGTTGCAAAAATGTCCGGTCGTGGTCTGGGCCATACCGGTGGAACAATAGACAAGCTTGAGTCAATTCCTAAATTTAATACTTCACTTAGTAGAGATAAATTTTTTGATAATGTAAATCAGCATGGAGTAGCTGTTGTAGGACAGACCGGTAATCTGACCCCAGCAGATAAAAAGCTTTATGCTTTAAGAGATGTAACAGCTACTGTCGAGTCTATTCCGCTGATTGCAAGCAGTATTATGAGCAAAAAGCTTGCAGGAGGAGCAGATGCAATTGTGCTGGATGTTAAAACAGGTAATGGTGCTTTTATGAAAGACCTTAAAAGTGCTAAAAAGCTGGCGGAAGCAATGGTTGAAATCGGAAAAGAGCTGGGAAGAGATACAGCCGCCTATATAACTGATATGAATCAACCATTGGGTAATGCTGTCGGTAATGCACTAGAAGTCAAAGAAGCAATTAAAACACTGCAGGGAAAAGGCCCGGAAGATTTAACCGAGTTATGTATTGAACTTGGTTCAGGTATGCTGCAGCTTGCAGGTAAGGTTAAAGATACAGAAGAAGGTAAAAATATTTTAAGAGAAAAATTAAATAACGGTCAGGCCTTAGCTAAATTTGCAGAAATGATAACAGCTCAAGGTGGTAATTCAGAGGTGGTAGAAGACTTATCACTGCTTCCAACTGCAGATGCTACTTTTGAAGTAAAAGCGGAAAGATCAGGTTATGTTTCGGAAATTAAAGCTTTAGATGTTGGAGTAGCTGCAATGATTTTGGGTGCTGGACGTGAAAATAAAGAATCTAAAATAGATCTCGCTGTTGGTTTAGAGCTTAATAAAAAAATCGGAGATCAGGTAAGTAAGGGCGATACTCTGGCTATTCTTCACTATAATAATAAGAAGAATCTGGAAGAAGCCAAACAAAAACTATTAAAAGCATTTACAATTACAGAGGCAGAAAAAGAGAAAAACAAATTAATATATGAGATAATTAAATAAGTATATTTTTAGAGGTGAGTTTATGACTATTTTTAATGGTGAGCGTCTGGAGACTGAATTATTCCAGTTAGACAGAAAAAGAATGGCCGAGGGCTGGTATTCAGATGTTTATTTTCGAAATATTGCAGGTATTTTAACTGCCTTATCTGAAGAAGGATATCAGTTTAAGGAACAGGATATTGGAAATATTGAAGTGGAAATGCAGATTTTCCCCAGACGACAGCCATTTTGTATTCTAGGTGGTATAGATGAGGCACTTTCAATTTTAAAAACTGCAACTGGTTATAAAGATGAAGCTGGAAACTTTGTAAATACTTCTTCAAATCTTGAAGTAGAAGCCTGTCATGATGGTGAGAAAGCTTATTATAAGGGTAATCCCCATAATGTTGATCCAGTTATTAAAATTAGAGGTAGGTATCGTGATTTTTCGATTTTAGAAACTCCTATGCTCGGTTCATTAACTGAGGCTTCGAGAATTGCTACAAATGTCTATCAGGTTATGGTTGCTGCCCGGGGAAAGGATATTTTATTCTTCCCGGCCAGATTTACTCATTATAAGTCGCAGGCTATGCATGGTTATGCTTATTCTTTAGGTGTTAATGCATATAATAATGAATATGGAACTAATACGCAGCGCTATATTTCTACAGATGAACAGGGAGCCTGGTGGGGAGGTAAGGGTGGAGGAACAATAAGCCATTCTTATGTAGCTTCATTTTTAGGGGATACTGCAGAAGCTATGCTGCAGTTTTGCCGTCTGATGCCGCTTAATGTAAATCGAATTGCTCTGGTAGACTTTGATAATGACTGTGTTAATACCAGTCTTGAGGTTCTAAAATCAATGTTTGATAAATACCTTGATTTGTTGAAAAATGGTCGGGAAGAAGAAGCAAAAAAATACAAATTATTTGGAGTCAGACCTGATAATTCTTCGGACTTAAGGGATAAGAGTGTTGAGCCTCTTGGAAAAAAAGAACTCGATAATGGTGTTAATGCCAGATTGATTTTTAATCTGCGCAATGCTCTGGATAATGCCTATAAGGACTGGGATTTAAGACCTGAGGATCTGGAAATGGCTAAAAATTACTGTCGGGAAGTAAAAATCATTGCAACTGGTGGTTTTAAACCAGCTAAAATTGACCGGTTTGAATCATCTCAAGTACCGGTTGATATTTATGGAGTGGGCAGCTGGCTTTTATCGAACTGTTCCTGTGAAGGTACAAAAAATGATTTTACAGCTGATGTAGTTAAGGTTAAAGTTGATGGAGAGTGGATTGATCTGGCAAAGGTAGGTCGTTCACCTGCAGATAATTCAAAACTGGAAAAAATCGATCTGAGTGAAATCCAATAAAGAGATAAAATTTGATTATAATTCAGGCTGTCTCTTTGGAGACAGTCTTTTAAAGTGGTGACTAATTATGAAAAATAAAAATGATTTGTTAAATAAGCTTCTTAATTCAATGGCCGAAGAATATTTTAGTTTTAATAATAAAATAATTAAGGTTAATAATTTAAAAGAAGTAGATTTTCAAAAGATTGCTCTTAAAATTGATAAAGAAGACCAGAAATATTATATAGAAAATAATTATCTAATTGATCAGGATAATGTATATTTTAATAAAGAAAGTGTAAATTTGTTAAAGTATAAAATTCAATTTTTAGGCAAGATTAAATCCGGTCAGCATAAAGTACCTTATCTTAATAACTACAGATATCAGAGTCTCAGTATTGATCTTGATAAAGGACTCGATTTATTAAAGAAATATCAAAAAAACAATCATAATCAGGCTTCATTTCTTCATTATAAATCAAATTTATTAGCAGAACTTCCGGAAGAAAGGAAAGAACTTTTACTGAAACTTGCTGCAGAAGCGGCCGAACTTGGCTATAATCTTTATCTGGTTGGAGGACAGGTAAGAGATTTATTGATTAATCTGCCTTTAAATAAAGATCTAGATCTTTTACTCGATGGTGATTTAAAAGAATTTTTTGATCATTTAGAAGAAAAATTTGGCTATCAGTATGATTATAATAATAAATTTTCTACTGGCTTTTTGCACAATGAATACGGATATTCTATAGATATAGCAAGCTGTCGAGAAGAAAAGTATCATTTTCCGGGTTCTTTGCCTCTGGTAGAAAAGGCTGATCTTTTTTCCGATCTTTTTCGTCGAGATTTTACAATTAATACTTTAGTAATAGATTTACATCCAGATCGAAAAGGAATATTATATGATTTTTTTGGTGGAATTAATGATTTAAAAAATGGCATTTTAAAAGTTCTTCATAATTATAGTTTTCGAGATGATCCCTTAAGAATTTTGAGAGGGATTCGTTTTCAAATATTAAAGGATTTTAAATTGAGTGCAGAAACAGTGGAATTAAGCAGACGTTCCTTAAAAAATTATGATTATCATAAACTTGCACTGGAAAGAGTTTTTACAGAACTGGCATATTTATTTGATTCTAAAAGAGATATTTCTCAGTTTTCTTCTATACTGCTAAATCAGATTCCAGTTTTAAAGTTAATAAAAGATAATTTTGAATTTAACAGCAGTATCGATGCTAATTTTCTTAAAGGAGAAAAAATGCTTGCTTTAAGTAGGGAAAAAGAAGTTGAAGTGAACCATTTTCTTGTCAGATTAATGATTTTGTTTTATAATAGTAAAGAAAGAATAATTAAATCCTGGCCACTTTCGATTCCTGAAAAAAAGACTTTTATTCGTAAAAATTGGCAGGATTTAAATGCTTCTGTTTTTGATCTTAAAGATCCTGCTTTAAGATTTAGAGAGCTGGAATCCTATCAGCCTGAGGAATTAATTATGTTTACTGTGCAAAATTTTAAACAGGAATATGTGGAAGAAATATTTAGTCATCTCCAGCAGAGAGATGAAATAGAAATCCCTATCTCCGGTCATGATTTACTGGAAATGGGAGTTGCTCAGGGCCCGGAAATTAGAGAGTATCTGCTGGAAGTGCGGGATCAGATACTCCGCAGGCAGATTAGTAGTCGCAGAGAGGCATTGGAATATTTAAAAGAGATTATATAAATTAGGTAGATTTTTTAAAAGCTAAATTTTGAGAGGTGAAATAATGAGTACAATTTATGAATTATTATTATTAATACCCGTGCTGTTACTTTCTTTATCCTTACACGAGTTTATGCACGGTTATATATCATATAAACTTGGAGATCCAACCCCTAAATCGCAGGGGAGATTAACTTTAAATCCACTGGCTCATTTAGATCCCATTGGTAGTCTGGTTTTAATTTTAACCAGACGTTTTGGCTGGGCCAAACCGGTTCCGATTAATCCGAATTACTATAAAAATCCAAGGCGAGGAATGATGCTGGTTAGTCTGGCTGGTCCAGGGTCAAATTTTTTTCTGGCAGCTTTATTTGCTCTAATAGCAAGAGTAATAGTATTCTTTAGTTCAGCCAGTTTATATCAACTGCAAGCAGCTGGCTATGGAAATCTTGTCCAGACATTTTTTGTTTTCTTTCAACTGGCAGTAATTATAAATTTAAGTCTTGGTTTTTTTAATTTATTACCAGTGCCACCACTGGATGGTTCGAAAATTTTAATGGGTATTTTACCACCTAAATTTGATAAATATATCCGCAAACTGGAAGGGCCTTACGGAATGGTTTTGCTATTGCTTTTGGCCTATACCGGCATTCTCTGGAGCATTATTGGTCCACTGGTTAATACAATCTACGGAATCTTACTCTAAGCGAAAGAGGTTAATTTATGGATTATAAACTAGTACTGGATGACTTTGAGGGACCACTTGAACTTTTATACCAGCTGGTCAAAAAAAATGAAATTGATATCAGTGAAGTCTCACTTGCTAGAATTACTGATCAGTATCTTGACTATTTAGATCAGATGCGGGAATTTGACATAGATCTGGCAAGTGAATTTCTAATTATAGCAGCAGAATTAATAGAGATCAAGATTAAAGCACTTCTGCCTCAGGAAGAGGAAAGTGAGGAAGAAGAGAGTGAACACGAATTAATTACCCGCCTCCGGGAATATGAATTATTTAAAAATATTGCTCAGATGTTAAAAGAATGGGAAGAAGAGGCTGGCAATCGTTACCGGGCCCAGGTGGATATAGAAGAATTAATGCCGGAAATGCTGCAGGTAGATCTGGAAATTTCTGTGTCTAAATTACATGAACTGGTTATTAAAGCATTAACTGCCGAAAAAGAAGAAGAAACAGAAGTTTTAAGAAACCCTAAACTGGAATATCTTAAAGAAGAAAAGTTTAATATCCGCAACAAGATTAGAGATATTTTGAAAGATATTAGGCGGGTCAACCAGGAAGTTTCATTTTTTCACTTAATAAAAGAAGAAAATAATCAGCTGGAAATAGTTGTTAGTCTCCTTGCTTTACTGGAACTGATGAAACGCAAAAGAATTAAGGTGGTTCAGGAAAATAATTTTTCTGATATCCGGATTAGTATGGAAAGGTGATTTAATGAGCGAAGACAATATAAGTTATCTCAGTGAAAAACGAAAAGAAAAAGCACAAAAAATACTGGAAAACCTTGGCTTTGAAGACTTAAAACCAAAGGATATCGCACTGGTAGAGGCCCTTATATTTAGCAGCAAGAAGAAACTTCCACGATCTGTAATTAAGGAGATAACTTCATTTTCAGAAGAAAAATTAGAAAGAGTAATTATATATTTAGAGCAAAAATATCAGGGGGGAGAATTTGGTATTCAGCTAAAGGAATATAATGACAGTTATTTATTCCAGACCAAAAAAGAGTTTGCCCGCGAGATAGAACAGCTATTTGATATCACTAAAGTATCTTCTCTTTCCACTGCTTCTATGGAAACCCTGGCAATTATTGCTTATAGACAGCCAGTAACACGTTCGGAAATTGAGGAAATTAGAGGAGTCAGTGTTGAGAGGACCTTAACTACTCTAAGTAAGTATGAGTTAATAGAAGAAGTTGGGAGAAAAGAAACTATTGGTAATCCGATTATTTATGGAACAACAGATCAATTTTTAGAATATCTGGATATTGAAGATTTAGCTGAACTACCAGAAATTGAAAGAGTAGAAAAATTATTTGCTGCAGAAATTGAAGAGGCAGCAGAAGAAGCTGCAGAAAAAAAGGAATTAGAAGCAGAGCAGGAAACAAACTAAAAAGTTTAAAATAATATAATTTTGAGGTGAAATAATGGAGAGACTGCAGAAAGTTATGGCCCATGCAGGGGTTGCTTCTCGCAGAAAATCGGAGGAAATTATAGCAGCAGGGAGAGTTAAAGTAAATGGACAAACTGTTACCGAAATGGGATTTAAGGTTGATCCAGAACAGGATGAAATAGTTGTTGATGGTGAGCTGATTAGTGAAGAGAAAAAAAGATATATTCTTTTAAATAAACCAGAAGGTTATATTACAACTGTATCTGATCCGGAAGGTCGACCTACTGTTATGGACTTAATTCCTGATTTAAAACAGCGTCTGTATCCAGCAGGAAGACTTGACTATGATAGTTCAGGACTCTTAATTATGACTAATGACGGTGATTTAACTTATAAATTAACTCATCCGAAAAAGGAAGTTGATAAAAAATATAGAGTTCTTGTGCAGGGAGAAATGAAAGAAGAAGATTTTAAAAAATTTGAAAATGGAATGATAATCGATGGACAAAAAACAGCACCTGCTAAAATATCAAATGTAAATCAGAAAAAAGATCAGACCGAGTTTGATATAATTATTCATGAGGGTAGGAACAGACAGGTTAGACGGATGGCCAAAATTGCTGGTTTTCCGGTCGTTTCACTGCAGCGAATTTCTTTTGCTTTTTTAACACTCAATGGTGTTAAAGAAGGTGAATTTAGATATCTAAATGACAGGGAAGTAACGAAATTGAAAAATATGCTTTAATTTAAGTAATAAAGAAGGAATAAGTACTTTAATCAAGAATTAAATAATTAGCTGTTTACATATTCTCAAGATTATTCTTAATAATCCTGAAGATTCTCCACCTGTTTTAAAAAATTATAATTACATTTAAGGGGGAGTTAAATTATTTATGGAAGAATTAAAGGTTTCATCAAATTCTGATCCAAAAGCTGTTGCTGGTGCTTTAGCAGCGGTTGTTAGGGAAGAAAAAAGGGTTGAGTTACAGGCGGTAGGAGCTGGAGCAGTCAATCAAACTATCAAAGCAATTGCGATTTCCCGGGGATATGTTGCTCCCAATGGAATGGACTTAATTATGATTCCTGCATTTGCTGAAATTGAAATCGATGGAGAAGAAAGAACAGCTATTAAATTTTTAGTTGAGCCGAGATAAATCACGATTTTTTAAAACCTATCCGTGAGGGTAGGTTTTTAAATGTAAAATCAGGCTACTTATAAGGTAGGTGGTTAATATTTTTCTTAAAAAAATTAGGCTTAAAGGATTTAAGTCTTTTGCCAGTAAAACTGATATAGAAATTGAAGAAAATATAACTGCTGTCGTAGGACCAAATGGCAGTGGTAAAAGTAATATTGTAGATGCTATCCGCTGGGTTCTGGGCGAGCAGAGTGCCAAAAATCTGAGGGGAAGCAGAATGGCTGATATTATTTTTTCTGGAAGTGAAGAATTAAACGCCAAAAAGAAAGCCAGTGTAACTCTATTTTTTGATAACTCCAGTGGAGACCTTCCTGTTGAAGGCAAAGAATTGACTTTAGGACGTGAGGTAAGAGATGATGGTCGCAGTGATTATTTAATCAATGGAGCTTCCTGCAGGTTAAAAGATATAGAAATGCTTTTAATGGATAGTGGTCTGGGTAGTGATGGTTATTCAATAGTTGGACAGGGAAGAATTGATTCAATCATTAAATCCAAGCCGGATAAAATGAGATTGTTTTTTGAAGAAGCTGCAGGAATTATGAAACATAAATCTCGTAAAGAAGAAGCCGAAAAAAGACTTGAAAATACTAATAATGATTTAAATAGAATTCATGATCTGGTGGATGAACTTGAAAAAAGACATGATCCTTTAAAAAATGCAGCTGAAAAAGCTAAAAAGTATAAAGGATTTAAAGAAGAACTTTCAGATTTAGAGATTAGCCTTTTAAATAAACAGTGGAAAAAAAATTCAGCTGAGTTCAAAGCATTGAGCAAAAATAGAGATGCTCAGCAGAAGACTTTAAATGAGAAACAGAGCTCCTATAATGCAATTTCTTATCAGCTTGATAATGATAAAGACAAGCTTAAAACTCTTAAAAATGAAAAGGAAGAGCTCAGTAATCGCTATTTTCAGAATCAGAATAAGGTTAATGAGATTAAAAATAACCTAAATGTTATGGAAGAAAGGAAAAATAATTACATAGAAAATAAAGAAAATCTAAAAAATAAAATTGCTGAGCTAAAAGAGGAACGACAAAGGCAGCAGGAAGAAGTTAAAGAGGCAGCAGAAAATTTTAAGCTGATAAATTCTGACCAGCAGAATATTGAAAATGAAATTGATAAATTAAAAAATAGCATTAGACAAAATCAGGAAAAAATTGAATCTCTAAAAAAGCAAATAAATTCTAAAGAAAATAAAATAGAAGCAAAAGAAATAAAAATACAGCAGGAAAATTCAGCACTGGAAAGATTAAAAGAAAGAGTTGAAATTTCTAATGATCGGCTGCAGGAAATATCTTTAGATCAAAATCAGATAGATCAAAAAATTGAAAAGGAATCTGCTCGTACCTCAAGAATCAAAGAAGAGCTGGCTTCAGTTAGAACTAAGATTGAAAAAAAGAAGCAGCTATTAGAAACTCTAAAAGAAAAAATCCGAAAAGAAGATCAGGCTCTGGAAGCAGGTAAAGATCAGCTTTTAGAGACAAAGGAGAATTATCAGCATTATAATTCTCGTCTGCAGTTAATGGAAGAAATGCAGGAAAGTTATGAAGGTTATTATAATGGTGTGCGCAGCATTTTAGAAAAACGAGAACAGTTTAGTGGTTTAATTGATGTAGTGGCCGAAATAGTCTCAGTTAAAGCCGAATACGAAGAAGCTATAGAAACTGCACTTGGAGCCAAAATGCAGAATATTATTGTCGAAGATGATCAGACAGCTAAAGATGCAGTAAGCTACCTAAAGAAAAATAACAGAGGGCGAGCAACTTTTTTACCACTTAATATGGTTAATGGTTCCCGGCTTAGTGATCGTTATTTAAATCAATTGAGAAATCAGAAAGGATTTATTGGTCTGGCAGTTGATCTGGTAGATTTTCCGGAGCGCCTGGAAAATATATTCAACTTTCTTTTAGGTCAAATTGTAGTCAGTGATAATCTTGACCATGCTGTTAAGATGGCGAAAAATATTAAGCGCAGTTTTCGAATTGTTACCACAGAAGGAGATGTTGTATATCCCGGTGGTGCTATTTCTGGTGGAAGCAGCTCCAGTAACAGCAGAGATTTAATCGGCCGCAGTCGAAAAATTGAAGAGCTAAAATTGCGCAAAAACAAACTGCAGCAAAAAGGAAAATCACTTGTCCAAAAACTGGAAAATAACAAAAAAGAACTTGACCAAAAAAGGGAAAAATTAGAGCTTTTAAAATCAGAACTTCAGTCTTTAAAAATGGAAGAAAACAATATTATAAATGATAAAAATAGAGCTGAAGAAAATTTAAAAGAATTAAAATCAGACAGGAATTTAAGACAGAATAATTTTTCTGAGTTGGATAATAGTCTTAAAGATAACAAAGAAACAATTAAAATTAAGCAGCAAAACATTGAAGAATTCAGAATAGAGATTAAAAATTTGAATAGTGAAATCAATGATCTAAAAGCCGCTTTTAAAATAAAAAAAGAAAATCTTGCAGAACTGGAACCTCAGTTAAAAGAATTAGAGCTGGATGGGGCCAGAATTTCGGAAAAAAGAAATAATGCGCAGGAAAAGTTGTCTGATAGAAAGCGCGCTTTAGAGTTAAAAGAGAAAGAAATAAAAGAGCGAAAAAAAGAGATTGATGAGATTAGCAGTGATCTGGAAAGAATCGCTGATCGTAAAATTAGACTTCAGCAGCAGAAAACGAAATTGGAGTCTGAGGGTGAAGAGCTGAAGCAGAAAAAAAATAATTTAACAATTGAAGTTAAAAATCTGGAAAAAAAAGTTGAAACCAAGGAAAAAGAAGCAAAAGAACTGCAGCAGCAGTTAAACAAGGTTAAAGATGATTTTCACCAGCTTGATTTAAAATATACCAAGCTAGATGACAAATTAGAAAACATTAAATCAATTTTAATTAATGATTATGAACTTAAACCGAATGAGATTGATGAAAATAAATTAATTGAAATTACAGATGAAGATGAGGCAGAAGCAGAGGCTAAAATTCATGATTTAAAAAAGAAGATGGACAGCCTGCATCCGGTTAATGAAGCAGCTGTAGAAGAATTTGCTGAACTAAAGGAAAGACTTGATTATCTGCATGAACAGCAGGCTGACTTAAAACATGCCCGGAATTCAATTGAACTTGTGATTTCGGATATTGAGGAATCTATGGAAAAAATGTTTGCAGATACTTTTTATCAGGTCAAGGAAGAGTTTTCTAAGGTTTTTAAAGCCCTTTTTCAGGGAGGGAAAGCAGAACTTAAGTTAACTGATCCAGACGAACTTTTAACAACAGGGGTGGAAATCCATGCTCAACCGCCGGGAAAGAGTTTAAAAAGTTTATCTCTGCTCTCAGGTGGTGAGAGGGCTTTAACAGCGATTGCCTTAATTTTCGCCTTTATTCAGGTTAAACCAAGTCCTTTTTATGTTCTGGACGAAATAGATGCTCCTCTGGATGATGTTAATATTGTTCGATTTGCCAGTTTTATTAAAAAGTATGCAAAGGTAGCACAGTTTATTATCATCACTCACCGACGTTATATGATGACTGAAGTTGATTCGCTTTACGGTGTGACTATGGAAAAATCTGGTGTATCTCGTCTGGTTTCTTTAAAGTTAGACCAGGCAGAGGAATTTAATGATAATTATATCAAGGAGGCTTTATAAGTGGGATTTTTACAGAGATTAAAGGATGGGCTTAAAAAAACAAAGGAAAGTTTTGTAAATCAGGTAACAAATATTTTTACCGGCAGAACAAATATTGATGATGAACTATTTGAAGAGTTGGAAGAGGTTTTAATTCAGGCAGATGTAGGTGTTAAAACCACTTTTACCTTAATTGAAAAATTAAAAGAAGATGTAGAAGAAGAAGAAATTACTGAACCAGAAGAACTAATGGATTATTTTCAAAAAGAACTGCAGAGTCTGCTGCAGAATGACGAGGGCGGCTTTAAATTCGATAAAGATCTTAATATTATCATGGTAGTCGGTGTTAATGGTGCCGGAAAAACTACTACAATTGCTAAAATTGCGGGCCGGCATAAAGAAGAGGGTAAAAAGGTAATGCTGGCAGCAGGTGATACCTTTAGAGCGGGTGCAATTGAACAGCTCCAGATCTGGGGAGACCGTCTGGGAGTTAATGTGATTGCTCAGCAGGAAGGTTCTGATGCAGCGGCAGTTGCTTATGATGCTGTCCAGTCTGCCAGAGCTAAAGAAGTAGATCTTTTAATTGTCGATACAGCCGGCCGCCTGCACACCCAGACTAACTTAATGGAAGAGCTCAAAAAAGTTAAAAGAGTAATCGATAGAGAGGCAGCAGAAATAAAAGCTGGAGTTGAAGTTCTGCTGGTATTAGATGCAACAACCGGCCAGAATGCTATTTCTCAGGCTAAATTATTTAATGATGCTGTAGAAGTTGATGGGGTTGCTCTAACCAAACTTGATGGAACTGCCAAGGGTGGTATTGTAATTGCAGTTAAAAATGAACTGGATATTCCAATTAAACTGATTGGAGTTGGAGAGGCAGCAGAAGACCTGCAGAACTTTGATCCAGAAGAATTTATAGAGGCACTTTTCAGCAGTGAAGAGTAGATAGGTCAGTTATTTAGAGTATTAGAGAAATAAAATATCTGCCTGACTTTCTCCTCCAGATATTTAAAAAGAGAGTTTTGCAAGCTTAAAATTTCAAAACTTAATTAAAAATTTAATTAAAGACAGGAGGTGCTGATCAAGAAGGTAGTCTGATTTTGAATGAATATAAATTTTTAGTGCTACAAAAAAGTTAATTTGGAGATTTAGATAATTTTTTCTGGGCTCAATCTTAACCTATTAAAAAATTTAAGGATGTTTTGAAATTTTAGCTTGACAAAAGCTCCAAAATATCATATACTATCACCTGTGTTAAGTAAATTAACTTTACAGGTGATTTTTTTGCTAAAGAAAACAATTAAAATTACAATGTTATTTGACTTTTACGGCTCTTTGCTGACAGAAAAGCAGCAAAAGATTATTAAAAGCTACTTCTATAATGATTTATCTCTTTCTGAGATTGCTGATAATATAGGGATCAGTCGTCAGGGAGTTTATGACCATCTACATAGAAGTGAGGAGAGCCTGGAAGATTATGAAGCCAAGCTCGGGCTTTTAAAAAAATATAATAAGATCAGAACAAATATAAATGATTTAGAAGAGATGATGACGGCTAAGGGTATTTTAGCTGCAGACCAGAATCAGGATCTGCGCAAAAAACTGGAATCGATTAAATCGATCCTCTAGAGGAGGTAAAATATGATTTTTTCAAATCTCGCTGAAAAACTGCAGGATACCTTTGATAAGTTAAGAGGGAAGGGTAAACTGACAGAAAAAGATGTTAAGACTGCTCTTAAAGAGGTTAAGATGGCCCTCTTGGAAGCAGATGTTAATTATAAAGTTGTAAAAAACTTTATTTCTAAAATTGAAGAGAGAGCTGTTGGTAAGGAAGTTATGGATAGTTTAACTCCCGGACAGCATGTTATTAAGATTGTTAATGAAGAAATGCAGGAACTAATGGGTGGCAGTAAAGAAGATATTGCTATTGCACCTGAACCACCTACAATTATTATGATGGTTGGTCTTCAGGGTTCAGGTAAAACTACCAGTGCTGGTAAACTGGCCCGTAAATTATCAAAGGATGGTAAGAGTCCTTTATTAGTTGCTGCAGATGTTTACCGGCCTGCTGCTATCAGACAGCTTCAGGTTCTGGGAGAAAGACTTGATTTACCCGTATTTTCGATGGGAGAAGACAGTGATCCGATTGATATTGCAAAGGGAAGTATTAACTATGCTTCTTCTCACAACTGTGATACTATTATTCTTGATACAGCAGGACGTCTGCATATTGATCAGGATATGATGGAAGAATTGGAGTCTATTAAGTCTACAGTTGAACCGGATGAAATTCTACTTGTTGTAGATGCAATGACAGGTCAGGATGCTGTAAATGTAGCTAAAAACTTTGATCAGCGCCTTGACGTAGATGGAATAGTTCTAACCAAAATGGATGGTGATGCCCGTGGTGGTGCTGCTTTATCTATTAAGGCAGTCACAGGTAAACCAATAAAATTTGCTGGTACAGGCGAAAAACTTGCTGATTTAGAAACTTTTCATCCAGATCGGATGGCATCACGTATTCTGGGAATGGGAGATGTTTTAAGTTTAATCGAAAAGGCAGAAAAGAGCATTGATAAGGAAAAGGCTCAGGCACTGGAAGAGAAGCTCAGAAAAAATGAATTCACTTTAGAAGATTTTATGGAGCAGATGGACCAGGTGAGAAATATGGGACCGATGGATGAAATACTGGGTATGATTCCCGGCTTAGGTGGAGCCAAACAGCTTAAAAATATGCAGGTTGATGATAAACAGCTTGATTATATCGAGGCAATAATTTCATCAATGACACCAGAAGAAAGAAGAGATCCTGAGGTTATTAATGGCTCACGCCGTAAGCGAATTGCTCAGGGTAGTGGAACCAGTATTCAGGAAGTAAATCGCCTTTTAAAACAGTTTAGGCAGACTAAAAAAATGATGAAACAGTTAAACAGCGGTAAAATGAAAAAAGGTGGAGGTTTCAATCTGCCATTTTTCAATTAAATAAATAGACTTGTAATTTTTATTATTAACGGAGGGAGGTGTTTGATAGATGGCAGTTAAGATTCGTTTAAAAAGAATGGGAAGTAAGCGTAATGCATCATACAGAGTTATTGTTTCTGATTCCAAGAGAGCTCCTCAGGGATACTTTGTTGAGGAATTAGGTTTCTATGACCCTACAACTGAACCAGAAACATATAATATTGATGAAGAAAAAGCACTCAAGTGGTTAAATAATGGTGCAAAGCCTTCAGATACAGTTAAGACTTTATTAAAGAAGTCAGGTGTTATGGCTAAGTACCACGGTAATGAGTAATTAAAAGGAGGTTTTCTCCATGGAAGAATTGATAAAATTTATTGCCGAATCCATAGTAGACAATCCTTCTGAAGTCTCAGTTAACAGGGTTGAAGATAACAATTCGATAACAATTGAGCTTTCGGTTGCAGATGAAGATATGGGTAAGGTCATTGGTAAGAGAGGCCGAATTGCAAAAGCAATTAGAACCGTTGTTAATGCTGCAGCTGCTAAAGAAGGAACAAAAGTAAGGGTTGATATTAAATAATTTTTCAGGCTGGTGAAATAATTGAGTGATAATTACTTAGTAATTGGAATAATTACTCGTTTCCAGGGAAATAAAGGAGAAGTTAGGGTTAAGGCAACCACCGACATTCCGGAGCGATTCTTTGATTTAGATACAGTCTATCTTAAAAGAGGAGATGAGCTTAAGGAACTGGAGATAGAGTATATTCGTTTCCATAAACAATTTGTAATAATAAAGTTTTTTGACATTAATTCAATTAATGAAGCAGAAGAACTTAAAAATTATCAGGTTTTAATTGATGAGTCTGAAAAATATTTACTTCCAGAAGATAACTTTTATGTCGATGATTTAATAGACTGTGAGGTCTATCTTGCATCCGGCAGCTATCTGGGAAAATTAATAGATGTTATTGACACTTCAGGCACAGATATTTTTTTGGTCAAAGGCAAGGATAAAGAATATATGCTGCCTGCCAGTCGGGAAATGATTTTAGAAATTGATCTTGAAAACAAAAAAATTATTGTTGATCCTATCCCGGGGATCTTAGATCTTTAGGAGCTGAATTTATGTTTTTTGATATTTTAACTCTTTTCCCGGAAATGTTTGCGGGACCTTTTAGTGAGAGTATTTTAAAAAGAGCCAGAGAAAAAGATTTGATAGATATAAAAACAGTAAACATCCGTGATTTTGCTGAGGATAAACATCATACAACAGATGAGCCACCATACGGTGGAGGAGCTGGAATGGTGATGAAGGCAGAACCGATCTTCAAGGCCTGGCAGAATACTCAGGATAAGAGAGGGCAAAAATCAAAAACTATTTTAATGAGTCCGCAGGGTGAAGAATTGACCCAGGATTTAGTTAAGGATCTAAGCCAGGAGCAGGGTTTAACAATAATCTGTGGCCGTTATGAAGGTGTGGACGAACGAGTCAGAGAAACAATTATTGACCGGGAAATTTCTATCGGTGATTATGTACTTACTGGTGGAGAACTGCCGGCAATGGTTCTTGTTGATTCAATTTCCAGACTTTTGAGTGGAGTACTGGGAGATGAAAATTCTTCTAAAAAGGATTCGTTTTATAATGGCCTTTTAGAACATCCTCATTATACCAGACCACGAGAATTTAATGGCCTCAAGGTTCCTGATGTATTACTAAGTGGTAATCATCAGTTAATTGAGCGATGGCGCAAAAAAGAGTCTTTAAAAAGAACTCTTTTAAGAAGAAAAGATTTACTGGAAGATAAAAAACTTAGTGATTTAGAAAAAGAATTACTTAAAGAAATTAAGCTGGAACTAAAGGGTGAAGTTGATGGCAAAAATTGAGGCAGATGTTTATCTTGGCTTAGTCCATAATCCTATTTATAATAAACTGGGTGAAGTTATAACAACAACTGTAACAAATTATGATCTACACGATATAGCAAGAGCTGCAAAAACCTATGATATCAATAAATACTATATTATCAATAATCTTAAATCACAGCAGGAATTGGTAGAAAGAGTCAGAGATTACTGGACTGGTGGTCGTGGTGCTGATTATGTTTATAACCGTCATCAGGCTTTTTCGGTGCTCGAGATTGCTTCAGAACTTGAGGAAGTAAAAGCAGAAATCCGAAAAGAAACCGGTCAGGAGCCTCTGCTGATTGCTACTGATGCTCGTGAATATCCAAATACAATATCCTATAAAGATATGCGCAGTGAATTACAGCAAATTGACCGCCCGTTTTTAATTATTTATGGAACCGGTTATGGTTTAACCAAGGAGATGGTTGCTGACTGTGATTATGTGCTTTATCCTATCTGGGGTAGGGGAGATTTTAATCATCTTTCAGTTAGAAGTGCTGCTTCAATTATTATGGATCGTCTGTTGTCTGATCCCTGGTGGGAGGCATAAAATTTAATTATTTTTTGAGAGGAGGTTTATAGATGAACATTATCAATGAAATAGAGAAAGAACAAATTCGTAATGATATCCCCGAATTTGCTGTTGGCGATACATTAGATCTAAAAGTATTAATCTCTGAAGGTGGAAAAGAAAGACTTCAGCCTTTTAAAGGGGTTGTAATTAGAAGAAATGGTGGTGGTTTAAACGAAACCTTCACTATTCGTAAAATTGCACACGGTGTTGGAGTGGAAAGAACTTTCCCATTACATAGTACTAAACTTGATACTATTAATGTGGTACGCCGTGGTGATGTTAGAAGATCTCGTCTTTACTATCTGCGGGATAGAAGAGGTAAGGCTTCTAGAATTAAAGAAAAAAGAGAAGAAAGAAAATAATTATTTTAAGGTGGGGGTTTTCTCCACCTTTTTTCAATATTTATGGACTTAAAAAATATTCAGAAAAAGTTTTAAGGAGTTTTGATTATGATACAGTGGTATCCCGGCCATATGGCCAAAGCAAAAAGAATATTAAAAGAGGATTTAAAGTTAGTTGATATTGTAATTGAGGTTGCTGATGCTCGAGTTCCGATTAGCAGTCAGAATCCTGACTTAAGAAAATTAATTAATGAGCAGGCTAAGGTTACTGTTTTAAACAAAAAAGATCTGGCTGATCCAGCTTATAATCAGAAGTGGATCAATTATTTTCAAAAACAAACCGGGGAAGATGCAGTTTTATTAAATTCATTAACTGGTGAGGGAGTTAGTGAATTAAAGAGTATTTTAAATAATACCTATGATCAAATAGCATCAAAACTATCTAAAAAAGGTAGAAATCCTCGCCGTCTGCGAGCAATGATTATTGGAATTCCTAATGTCGGAAAATCAGCTTTAATTAATCTTTTAGCCGGTTCTAATATTACTACTATTGGTAATAAACCGGGTGTAACCAGGGGGAGACAGTGGGTCAATGTCAGCAAAAAGGTGCGCCTGCTTGATACTCCCGGAATTTTATGGCCTAAATTCAGTAGTGAAGATAAGGCCTATAAGTTAGCTCTAACCGGTGCTGTGGATAATGACATTTTTGATTTTGAGCTGGCAGCTTACAAATTGATTAAATTCATTATTGAAATTAATGAGGATATTCTGCTTGATGCTTACAGTCTTGATTATTTAGAAGCTCATCCCTATGATATTTTGGCAGATATTGCCCGTAAAAGAGGATGTTTGATGACCGGTGGTAAGGTAGATCGCAACCGGGCAGCAGGAATTATAATTAATGATTTTAGAGATGGCAGGCTGGGCCAGATAACTTTAGAAAAGCCAGCAGAAGCTGAAAATTTAAAAGCAGCTGATCACAATGAAAAATAATGATTTGAATTTACCAGAATTCAGTCAGCTGACTGTTAAAGAAGTAAAAAAATTTACTTCTGAGCTGAAAGTTAAAAAGGAGATGCCTAAAATAATCGAAATTCTAAATCAGGATTCTCGTAAGGGAGTTCAAAAGATAGCTGCCAGGTTGGAGCGTAAAATAAAAAAGCAGCAAAAAATCAGGGCTAAGTGGGAGCAGATGAACCAGCTTGAAACTGAGCTTGCCGCTGAAGGCTATCAGGTAATTGTTGGTCTGGATGAAGCCGGTAGAGGACCCCTGGCAGGTCCTGTAGTAGCTGCTGCAGTGGTACTGGATCCTGAAGCGAAGATTTATGGTTTGGATGATTCTAAAAAGTTATCTAAAAAGAAAAGAGAAATCTTATTTTCAAAAATCAAAGCCAGAGCAAAGGTTGGGATTGGCCAGGCTTCAAGTAGTGAAATAGATAAGTATAATATTAGGGAGGCGACCTTTGTTGCTATGAAGAGAGCAGTTAAAGATCTGCTGCCAGAGCTGGATCAAAATCCTGAACTTCTACTTGTTGATGGAAATGCGGTTATCCCTAATTTAACAGTGGAGCAAAAAGCAGTTATTAATGGAGATGCAGATGTAAATGCTATTGCAGCTGCTTCAATTATTGCCAAAGTAACGAGAGATAATATTATTTTTGAATATGCAGAAAAATTTCCTCAGTATAATTTTAAATCAAATAAGGGCTACGGTACAGCTGAACATATTGCTGCTTTAGAAAAATATGGCTCTTCTCCAATCCATCGTAAATCCTTTGGCCGAGTTCCTGAATAGTATTGATTTTGATTTAAAAATTTATTATTTGTTTAAAATAGAAAGTTACAATTTTTTTGAAAGGAGATGAAAAATGAATACAAAAAGATTAGCCCGCGGTGCAGCTATTACTGCTCTATATGTAGTTATAACTTATTTTTTAGCTCCAATAAGTTTTGGTCCGATTCAGTTTAGAGCTGCTGAAGCTTTAACTGTATTGCCAATTTTATTTCCGGAAGCAGTTCCTGCTTTATTTTTAGGAGTACTGCTGGCCAATATTATTGGAGGGCTTGGTTTAGTAGATATAATTGGTGGTAGTCTGGTTACTTTGCTGGCGGCTTATGTTACCTACAAAAATAGTGATAATATTTTTGCCTATTTAAGTCCAATTTTATTTAACGCATTTTTGATCAGCATCTATCTTCATATTTTATTTGAACTGCCTTATTGGTTAAATGTAATCCAGATTGGTCTAAGTGAGGCAGCTGTTGTTTTAATCCTTGGTGTACCCTTAATTAGATATCTAAAGCAGCATTTCTGATTTTTCAGCATACCAGCGAAAGTCAATAGCTTTAATCAGATCGGATTCTGTAATTTTAGAATTGGAGTTTAAATCAGCAATAGTTCGGGCTACTCTCATTAGCCTTATATAACCACGAACACTTAATTTGAGGTTCTCATAGGCCTGGTTTAAAACTTTTTTACCTCTCCTGTCAGGCTGACAGTATTTTTCTATATCTTCTAACATCAATTCCGAATTTTTCTTTATTTTTGTTTTTTCATATCGTTGAGCCTGCATTAAGCGGGCTTTTTTTATTTTCTTAAGATAATTAACTTCTTTTTCGGGGATATTTTTAGTTAGGATTTCATCTTTTTTTAAAGGAAGAACTTCAATTTGTAGATCAATCCTATCTTTTAGTGGTCCTGATAGTTTCTGCTGATAGCGGACAATATCTCTTTTTGAACACTTACATTCTCTATCTTTAACTCCAGCAAAGCCACAGGGACAGGGATTCATTGCAGCTACAAACTGAAAATTTGCTGGGAAATAGTAACTTCCCTGCTGGCGGACAATTTTAATTTCCTTTTTTTCCAGTGGTTCTCTAAGATTTGCCAGAACAGAATTTTTGAATTCCGGCAGCTCATCCAAAAAGAGGACACCATTATGAGCCAGAGATATTTCTCCAGGTACTGGTATCTGACCTCCACCAATTAGAGCAGCCGAGGTAATAGAATGGTGAGGAGCGATAAAAGGACGGTATTTCTTTTCTAAATTGAGTTCTTTCAAGTTATTATTAATACTGTAGATAGAGGCTGTTTCCAGCAGTTCTTTTTTGTTGAGTGGGGCCAGCAATTTTACTATTGATTCTGCCAGAACAGTTTTACCGCAGCCCGGAGGCCCAATCAAAAGTAAATTGTGTCCGCCAGCTGCAGCTGTGATTAGAGCATTTTTAGCATTTTTTTGACCTCTGATCTGACTTAACTCTGGATAGTTTAGAGTAGAATTTTGATTTGAATCAGATATAAAATTATTTTTTTCTGCTGCTTCTAAATTATTAACATCACGCAGATGTTTAAGCAAAAATGGTGTTAAATTTTTAACCAGCAGGGCTTCTTTTTGATTTGCCTGAGGTATAATAGCCTGGAGATAATTATTTTCGGAAGCGGCAAGCAGCATGGAGAGTAGTCCTTTTACATGATTAATATTACCATTTAAATTTAATTCTCCAGCAAAAAATTTATTTTTTTTATTTTTAATATTAATCTGTCCCGAACATTCAAGCAGCACTGCAGCTATTGCCAGGTCAAAATGAGATCCATATTTATTAATATTTCCCGGGGCCAGATTAACAGTAATTTTTTTGACCGGCCATTCAAAACCAGAATTAATAATTGCTGAGCGGACTCTTTTAGCTGATTCTCTAACAGTTTTTCCGGCCAGACCTACAATATTAAAACTGGGTAGCCCTCTTGAAATATCTACTTCAACTTTTACCATTTCTGCTTTAACACCATAAATAACAGCTGAATAAAGATAGGAATACATTTAGATTTCTCCTTCCCAATAAATGTATATTATATTTTTAGTTACTTAAATTCTTATAATTTAATTTAGTCAATTATATTTTTAAAATGTTTCAATTTATCAATTCTTCTGGCAGCAGGATCAATTTTTAAAGCAATCAGGTCAAAACGGATTAAACTTAAATGGATGTTTTTTTCAGAGAAATAAAAGATAGCGGCTCGACGCAGGTGAGCAATTTGTTTATAATAAAGAGATTGGGCCAGCTCAATATAGTTTTCGGAGCTGCGGCTCTTAACTTCAATAAAAATTGTGTAATTATTTTTAGCAGCGATAATATCAATTTCTCCAAATTTATTTCTATAATTCCTTTCAATAATATAATAACCCTCCTGTCTTAAATATTTTACTGCAATATCTTCACCGATTTTTCCAATTTTATTGTGTAAAGCCATCAAAATACCTCCTTAAATAGAATATATTATATAATTATGTAAAAATATAGAAACTCCTGCATAAAAATTATTTTTTTATTATAATCTGGGAGAGGATAAATAATGACATATCTAAATAAGTAATTTCTATAATATTCAAAAGATAATTATTTTGCAATATTAAAAATTAATTAAAGGAATTCAGCTAAATTTAAAGAATATTATTTATTAGAAAAGAAAATAATGTTCTCTTTTTAGGTGCTTCTTTAAATTAGAAGATAATAGGGAATCAGGTGAAATTCCTGAACGGGTCCGCCACTGTTAATCAGTAGGCCGATTAATTACCACTCACTCATCAATAGTGCTGGGGAAGGTAAATCGGTAAAGCTGTAAAGTCAGGAGACCTGCCTGAAAGGATGGCAGCCATCTTCGAGACAGGACTGGTTGTGGGCTAACTATATCTATTATGACACCCTCAATGTATCCTTAGGGTGTCTTTTTCTATTTATTTAGCCTTTTTTGTCTTAGGTGGCTGTGAGCAGACAAAAACTTAAGGAGGAATTATTTATGTTAAGGAAAACAGTTTTAGTCATGCTTACAGCACTCTTGATTTTAGCAGTGCCGGTAAGTGCCCAGGAAGAAGTTATGGAATTGGATGAAATTGTTGTGACAGCAAGTCGTTATCAGGAAAGTATTATGGAGACTCCAGTCAGTATTGAAGTTATTGATCAGGAAGAGATAGAAGCTAGCAATGCCAGAAATTTAGCAGATCTTCTACAGGATGCTGGTGGAGTTTATATTAAAAATTTTAGTGGCTTAACTGGAAAAAAAGATGTAATAATTAGAGGAGCAAGACAGGATCAAATATTATACTTACTCGATGGACAGCCTTTAAATAGTCCTCAGGATGGGGTTATTAGGTTAGAGGATATACCAATTTCTATTATTAAACGAATTGAAATTTCTAAGTCTGCCTCATCATCAATTTATGGAGCAAATGCTATGGGTGGAGTAATTAATATTGTAACTCAAGCTGCCGATAAAGATAATGAAACAGAGGTTAATTTTGGTTTTGGCTCATATAACACTCAAAATTATATTCTGACAACAAATTATAATTTTGATAACTCTTCAGTATTTATTTCTTACGACAAATTGAGCAGTGATGATCATCGAGATGATCCTGATCAGAAGTCAGCTTTAGATCGGGACGATATTTTTATCAAGTACAAATATAATCTCAGTAAAAGATCTAACTTAAATTTTACATACAGATATAATAATACTGAATCGAATTATCCTGGTTCAGATGCAAATGATGATTATGGTTTTCGTGATGATCAGGATAAAAACATTAGAATCTCTTTAGATCAAAATTTAAAAAACAGAGACAGAACACTTTTAGTCTACAATAATGAGCGGGAGATGTATGATAAGACTAGATATCCAGCGTCAATGTTTGGACCAGCAGGTTATAATATAACTGATGTAGATATTTTAAAAAGAGGTTTAAATTATAAAGAAACTAATTATAATTTTGATAACCACACAATAAATTATGGTTTTGAAATAATAGAAAATGAAGTAGAAGATAATGAATTATCAACTAATAATACACATGAAAATCTTAACAAAGCCTTATATATTCAGGATAAGTTTAGATTAAATAATAATATTTTTGTTTATGGTGCTAGATATGATGATCATGATGAATATGGAGCAAATCTTAGCCCGAAATTTGGCTATATCTATGAATTAACTGATAACTGGAATTTTAATTTTAATTATGGAGAAGCTTATAGAGCTCCAACATTTCTTGATTTATATGGTTTTGGAGGTAATGAAAATTTAAAGGCAGAATCAGGAAAAACTTTTGATCTTGGATTTAAATATTTAGATTCAATCTGCAGAAGAGAAATTACATTTTTCCAAAGAAATTTTGAGCAGTTAATTACTTATAATTCTAATACATCTATGATGGAAAATATTGATGAAGCTGATATTAAAGGAATTGAGTTATTAACATCAAGAAGCTTTGATGATAATTGGACTATTGATTTTGCCTATACCTATTTAGAGGCTAGAGATGATAGTGTAGACGGTCAGTCATTAAATATGCCCTATAATCAGCTTGCATTAAATGTAAAGTACGACAAAGAAAATTATAATTTTGTATTAGACAATAGCTATGTTGATGAAACAAACTCTTATGGTGGAGGTAAAGTAGATTCTTATTTCATCTCTGATTTAAAATTAGTTACTGATTTAAGCGAAAGCAAAGAATTAGCTTTTGAAATTAACAATCTTTTCGATAAAGACTATGAAGTAGTAGATGGCTATCCAATGCCTGGTCGTAACTTTATGGTTAACCTCAGCACCAAATTTTAGTTAAACCTACAAATTAACCTATAGAAAGGATGATGATAATGAAGCAAAAATTAATATATCTAACTGCCTTCCTCTTATCATTATCCCTTATCCTGCTGCTGGAAGCCAGCTCTCTCAGGTTTCTAGCAGAGGATATAAAACCTTTAGACAAAAATGAGGTTAAGGTTGAACTATTATTATCTGCTTCTAATAATCCTGCCGAAAATACTCAGAATGAAGCTGACAGAGAAAGTTCAGCTGAAAATGCGCTGGCAGCAGAATTAGAGCCAGAAGAGGAAGTAGATAAAAATAGTTCAGAACCAAGAGACGAAGAAATTAGAGATAAAAAGAAAGAAAATGTCAAAAAAGTTGAAGCTCAAGAAAATATGGAAACTACAGAAACTACGGAGGCTCAAGAAATTGAGGAAGAGCTAGAGGTTCAGGAAAATCCGGAAGTTCAGAAAACTGATGCAGAAATTATAGAAGAGAAAGATCCACCAGCCAAAACAACTGAAGAAAAAGAAACTGCAGCAGATAATAGAGATGAGCCGCCGCCCTGGCTGCAGAATTCATCAAATAAGTTAGAAAAAGAAAAATCTGAGCAACCGGAAGCTAACAATCAAAAAGAAAAATTTGATTTAGATAGTTTTATAGCCAATTTGGAGGCGGATGCAGACGAAAATATTGATCAAACTGCAGAGAATAAGAATCAAGATAGAGAGGATATTCAATCAAATCAGGACAGCGTTTCTGAAGAAAAAAATAATAATAAAGCTCGTGATAAGGGTGTAACAGAAGATAAAGCTTCAGCTAATAGTCCTCTTAATTCTAATGAGGAGCAAAATAAAGTCAGTCAGGAAAATAAAGTTTATGATTTAAGAAAAGACAGATCAAATTCAATTAAAAAACCAGGAATAATAAATTATTCTCAGCCAGAATATCCTTCTAACTTGAGGAAAAGAAATATTGAAGGTGAAGTAATAATGTCTTTGCGAATAGATAAAGCTGGTAAGCCTCATGATTTAAAAATCAGTCAGAGCTCGGGTTATGATTCTTTTGATCAGGCTGCTCTTGGTGCAGTTTCCAACTGGAGATTTGAAGCTGCAGAAAAAGATGGTAATAAAGTTGAGGTAATTGTTAATCTGCCAATTCGTTTTAAGTTAAATTAAATGGAGGTAAAATTTATGATTACAGAGTTTATTGAAACTGCAGGTATTGCTGCATACCCACTACTTTTAGCAGCATTTTTAATGATTTTTATAGTTTTTGAGAGGAGTATAATATTTTTTTTAAATTATAGACAGATTAATAAGGATAAATATTTAGAGGCAGTTCTTAATTTTAATGATAATAAACAAAAAGCCAGTATTTTAAATAATAAAAAAGGAATAGCTGCTGAGATTTATAGTAATACTTTAACTAAAAAGCCAAAAAATAGAGAAGAGTTTAACTTATATCTCGATGCAGAAGAAGTTGATAAACTACCACAGCTTGAAAAACATTTAGGATTTTTAAATTTTATTGCTCAGGTTTCACCAACCATAGGTCTGCTGGGGACAGTGAGCGGGATGATCAAAACATTTCAGGTTTTAGGTGTTGGGGGCAGTCCGGAGCAGATGGCAGTAGGAATCTCAGAAGCTTTATTTACCACTGCTGCTGGCTTAATTATATCAATACCTGCTGCGGCTTTTTACCACTATTTTTATGCTAAAATAGAAAAACTCCATAATCAGCTCAATAACTTAAGATTAGAAAGTGAGAGTATTCTTTATAAAAAAGAGATTAAGGAGCTGAATAATAATGAAATATCAGTCTAAAAAGAAAAGTTCAACTTTAAATCTGGCTCCAATGATAGATATTGTTTTTCTGCTTTTAATTTTCTTTTTAGTATCTTCTACACTGCAGGGAGAAGAAGCCCTATATAATATTACCATACCGGACAGCAGTATCGGTCAGAGTTCTGAGCAGAAAAGTATAAGTATCTTTTTGGATCAACAAAACCAGATATATTATCAGGAAAATGAATACACCAGGCAGCAGCTGGATAAATTATTTGCTGAATTAAATGCTGGCCCGGTAGAAAAAGTTAAAATCTATGCTGACCAGGAGAGTAATTTTGCTTCACTGGTATTTCTTATAGAAAAATTTAAAAATAACGGCTATCAAAATATTTCTTTTGCTCTTCGAGAAAAAAATAAAAAAGGATTTTACCAATCTTATTAGAATTATATAATTAAGAGATTAGTTAATAAGCAAATAAAGAGCATTATTAGTAAATGGAGGGGTAATTTATGAACAGAAATGTAGGTATGTTTTTAGTTTTTATAGCTTTAATTTTATTATCAGTGATAGTAGTTAATGGTCTGTATTTTAATACTCCAGCTGTAGAAAAAGCAGAAAAAGAAACATCAGTAGAAAAAGTAGATCAAGATTATATTACTACTAATTTAAGTATCAGCCAGCAGCAGGAATATGATCCTGATATTGTAGATGTTGTACTTGGATTTGAAAATGAAGACACAGAGCAGTCAGCTGCTGTAGAAGCAAATAATAAAATAATGAGTAATCTAATGACTATTTTAGAGGCGCAAGAACTGGAAAAAATAGAAACACAGGGTTTTAGAGTTTATCCCTATACCAGATATGTAAAACAGGACGAAGAAAATGTTGAAAAAAAAGTAACCTATTATCAGGTGAAAAATCAGATAAAATTTAGTTCAAAAAATTTAGGAGAATTGCCTGTTCTTCTTGGTAGATTGCTGAATGCAGGGGCAAATAGAGTTGTTAATGTAAACTATCGTTTAGAAAGTAATGAAAAAGCATTAGAGGAAGTTACAGCAGCGGCCTTGAGCAGCCTTAAAGAAAAAGCCTCCTTCATGGCAGAAAATTTGGGCAAAGAAAATTACAGAATAAAAGAGCTTAATTTTAGCCAGCAAAATATTTATGGCAGTGATGCTTTAAGGTCATTAAGTAGAAGTTCAGAAGCAGCAGATTTTTCTGAAGTGCCTCTTGCAGAACAAAAAGTTAATATTAGTGTTTCACTTTCAGCTGAATTAGAGTTATATTAAAAAAAGAAACTGAGTGCAGCAACTGCACTCAGTCTTTTTATTTATTTAAAAGGAAATCAGCAGCGCTTTCCATATCATCTTTTGAGGCGACCAGAAAAACCTGGTTGCCAGCAAAAATTTCTCTATTTCCTCTTGGAACAATATATCTGTCCTGAGCTTTGTCATAAATTCCTGCGATTACACAATTTTCAGGAAAAGTTTTTTGACTTACTATATCAGAAATTTTCATTCCTGAAATTGGAGATTCCGGGGGTATAGTTAAAATTGAAACTTCAGCTTTGCCATCTCCCAGTGATGCTACTTTGCGGACATCAGGTTCTTCAATGTCTGTAATAAAACGATCCACAATCAACTCCATTGTAGCTGCGATATTTGTAGCTCCAGCCATCTGATAAGCATTTTCGTACTCAGGTTCTCTCATTCTCACCAGAATTTTATCAACTCCAAAATTTTTGGCTAAAAGTGAAAAAGAAAGGTTATCTGCATCATCTCTCATAACAGCTATTGCCACATCGCATTTTTCTATTCCAGCTTCTTTTAAGATATCGATTCTGGTGGCACTACCCAGTACAGTTACTGCCCCATATCTACTGTATATTTTTTCTGCAACACTCTGTTCTTTTTCAATCACAATTACATCGTGCTTTTGAACAAGATTTTTAGTAAGATTTCTACCTGCAATACCTCCACCAGCAATAATTATATACATATAAATACCTCCATTTTCAAAATAATATAAAGATTATTTCTCCCAGGCTTTTTTAGTAAATAAAATAATTATCGGTAAAATTTCAAGCCTTCCGGCCAGCATTCCTATTATATAAGTCATTTTTATAATTGGAGAGAGTGAAGCCATTTTTTCTACTGAAAAGAAAAAAGGACCAATATTTCCCATGGCTGAAAACATGCCTGAAAAAGCCTGCCAGCCATCCAAATCAGAAAAGATAGAAGTAATAATACCTCCTACTACAATTAAAACCAGCCAGAAAGAAAACAAACCTGTTAGTTTATTTATTTCATCACTATCAATAATACCCTGATCAAGTGTTACCGGTAGAACAGCATGATCTGGCAAATAAATTTTTTTAATTTCTCTTTTAAATAAGCGTCCCAGGATATTTAGTCGCATTACTTTAATACCACCAGCAGTAGAGCCAACACTACCCCCAATTAGCATAAAAACTAGAAAGATCTGTCTGGCTGCTGCCGGGAAAAAAGTAGAGTTAATATCATGAGTTCCAAAACCTGTAGTAGTTATAATAGAAGTAACCTGAAATAAAGTTTTTCTAAAGATTTCTTCAGCGTTAAAATTACCAGCAGTATTTAAAATAATAATCAAAATAGTAATAAAAATTGTCGAATAAAGAATTAGCTTGATAAAAGTTTTTAATTCACTGTTGTTTTTAATACTTTTGTAATTTCCAGTAAAGAATCTAAAATGAAGCAGAAAATTGACTCCGCCTAAAAACATAAAGAAAGTAATTATATATTCAATTAAAATATAATGAGAATAACCACTATTAGCATAATGGGCAATGCTTGCATCATAATGAGAAAATCCTCCGGTAGAAAGTGTAGTAAAACTGTGAGTAAAAGCATCAAAAACAGATAGGCCCAAAAAAATTAGAATAATACTTTCTAAAAACATAAAGCCTAAATAAATCATCCAGAGAATCTTTACAGTTTTAAAGATATTTGGAACCGGCCGCGAAACATTAATTTTATGACTTTCCGCACTAAAAAGCTGCCAGGTTTCTCCCTGAGCTCGAGTAGAAATTAAAAGAAAAAAAGTTAAAATTCCAAGTCCTCCCAGGAGCTGCATTAAACTGCGCCAGAAAATTATAGATTTTGGCATTAAATCAAGACCGGTAAAAACGGTAATCCCAGTAGTAGTAAACCCACTTACAGCCTCAAAAAAAGAATCAATGAATGATTTTTCGATGCCAATCATAAAAGGAAGAGCCCCAAGTAAGGAAACAATAATCCAGCCTGTAGCACAGAGCAGCATGGCGGTAGTTAAATCAATATATATATTTTCTGGATCTGTTGGTAGTTTTAGAATTGTACCAGTAATTAAAGAAATTATAATCGTATAATAAAATGCCTGATAAATATTATTACCATCCTGATAGATAAAAGCTAGAATTAGAGGTATAACTATAATAAAAGCCATAATAAAGGCTAGAATACTTAAAAAATATAAAATAGTATTATACTTAGTAGATTTTAGCAATAAATTTACCTCCTTTAGATTTTTGATAATTTCTGTTAATTATATTATTCAAGGATCGAGGGTTATTTCCTTTTTTAACTTAGATATAATTGATTGAAACAAAAATTGATTTTAGTATTTTTTAGGTATATAATATAATTAAAACTTAGGAGGTAAAATATGGATATAAATGCTGCTGTAATAATTTTTTTAAATCAGTTAAGTGGTTTTGGACCGCGAACGATAATTAACTTAACAAATAAACTTGAGAATCTGGAAAAACTGTGGTCATTAAATAAAAGATATTTAAAAGAGCTTGGTCTGACAGATTCTAAAATAAAACATTTCAATCGAAAAAAGAAAAAATTTGATGCCGTAAAAATTTTAAAAAATTTAAAAAAAGAAAATATAAATTATCTTACCTTAACCGATAAAGATTATCCAGACAGATTAAAGGAAATATACGATCCCCCTCCTGTTATTTTTTATCGAGGCTGCTTAAACTTTCAGTTGCCAGCAGTGGCAGTGATTGGTTCCAGAAATTCGACTATTTATGGCCGCAAAGTGGCAGCAAAAACAGCTGAAACTCTGGCTGATAAAGGAATTAATATAATTAGTGGGCTGGCAAGGGGTATAGACAGTACAGCCCATCAAGGTGCCCTGAAGGCGGATTATGGTATAACAACGGCTGTTCTCGGAAATGGCTTCAATTATCTTTATCCTTCTCAAAATAAGTTATTATCAAAAAAAATAATAAAGCGGGGATTGATGCTGACAGAATTTAATCCTAATATTGCTCCCAGGGCAAAAAATTTCCCCAGAAGAAATAGAATAATTAGTGGATTAGCGGATTTAATTCTGGTGGTAGAAGCCGGAGAGAAAAGCGGTACTTTAATCACAGTAGATTATGCTCTAGATCAGGGCAAAGATATCATGGCAGTACCGGGAAATATTGACCGCCCTGCTTCGATTGGTTGTAACAGATTAATAAAAAAAGGGGCAGCTATCTTTACAGATATAAATGATATAATTGATTATTTAAGCAGATACTTACAAAAAAACAAATGTCATCATAATGAATTTATAGATGATAATAAGCAAATTGCTTCTGTTTATCCAGAATTAAATAGGGAGGAAATTACTGTTTTAAAACTTTTTCAGCATGAAATAGAAATATATTATGATGATTTATTAAAATTAAGTAATTTGACTACAGAAAAATTGGATCAAATACTGGTAAAATTAGAACTGATGAACCTGATAATTCGTTTAAAAGGGAAAAAATATCAGTTTAAGGGTTTACAAAATCTCCTTAAACCAATATAATAATATACTAGTTAAAGATTTTCTTATGGTAGGGAGGTCTAAACGGCAGAAATGCCAGAATAATATGAATAAAAAAGTTATAGAAATCTTAAGCATTCTTATTCAGAAAATGCTCCATGATGAGGATCTCTGGCGAAAACAGGACGATATTATAATTGAACTTGAAGATCAGGGATATACAATTGAAGATATTAGTGAGGCATTTGAAGTTATATTTAGTGAAGTTATTTCAGTTGAAGATCGTGATTTTTATATAGACTACGAAATGAATAGTGGCTATAATAGAGTATTTACTAAAGTAGAGAGCTTTTATTTTAGTAATGAAATAAAAACAATAATTTATAAACTTAATAGACTTGGTATTTTATCAGCAGATGAACTGGAAATAATAATTTATAGAATGATGCAGGTTGCATCAGTAGATGATTTAAGAGCTGATCTTGTCTGGGATATAATAAATGATGTTGTAGATGATTCTGAATTAATGATTACAATATCAGCTGAAATTAACGAATTTGATGGAAATTTTTCAAAACAGCAGAGAGTAAACTAAGAGTTTACTGGAGGTATCAATTTAATGGCAAAGAAAAAAAAGAATCTAGTGATTGTTGAATCACCAGCAAAGGCAAAGACTATAAAAAAGTTTTTAGGCAGAAATTATAAAGTGGAAGCTTCTATGGGACATGTTCGTGATTTACCTAAAAGTAAATTAGGTATAGATTTAGAAAATGATTTTGAACCAAATTATATAACGATCAGAGGTAAAGGTAAGACTTTAAATAAATTAAGAAAAGCAGCCAAAAAAAGTGAAGATGTTTATCTTGCGACTGACCCTGATAGAGAAGGAGAGGCTATTTCCTGGCATTTAGCTTATGCTTTAAAGTTATCTGATACAGAAAATAACAGAATAGAATTTAATGAAATTACCAAAAATGCGATTCAAAATGCAATCAAAAACCCACGTTCAATTAATAAAGATCTGGTCGATGCACAGCAGGCGAGAAGATTATTGGACAGACTTGTGGGGTATCGTTTAAGTCCCTTACTCTGGAAAAAAGTTCGTAAAGGTTTAAGTGCTGGTAGAGTGCAGTCAGTTGCTGTAAGAATCATCTGTGAGAGGGAAGAAGAAATTCGCAATTTTGAAGAAGAAGAATACTGGACTTTAGAGATTTTTCTTAAAAATGAAAATGGTGAAAAGCTTAAAGCAGATTTATATAGAATTGATAATAAAAAGTTTAATCTGGAAAGTAAAGAAGAGGTTGATCAGGTAATAGCTGATATTAAAAAAGAAGAGTTTGAGATAGTTAAAGTTAAAAAGCGAAAAAGAAGACGTAATCCTAAATCACCTTTTACAACTTCAACTTTACAGCAGAGAGCTTCTAATAAGCTTAATTTTACTGCTAAAAAGACTATGTACCTGGCTCAGCAGCTTTATGAAGGTATAGATATCGGCAGTTCAGGTACAGTAGGTCTGATTTCTTATATCAGAACTGACAGTACCCGACTTTCTAATGAAGCAAAAAATGGAGCTAAAGATTATATTTTAAATAAATTTGGTGATAAATTTTTAAAGAGTTCTAAGAAAAAATCAAAGAATAATAATAATGCTCAGGATGCTCATGAGGCTATTAGACCTACTGATACTCAGAGAACTCCTGAGAAGATGAAAAAGCATCTTTCCAAGGATCAGTATAAATTATATAATTTAATCTGGAAAAGATTTGTAGCCAGTCAGATGAGTCCAGCTCTTTATGAAAGTATTTCAGCTCAGTTTAAGGCTGGAGATAAATATAAATTTAGAGTCAGCGGTTCTCGACTTTTATTCCCAGGTCATTTGATTTTAACTGGTAAAGAAAAGGAAGATGATATTGATCTTCCAGTTTTAAAGGAAGGTGACGGCTATAGTTTAATAGATACAAATCCCGAGCAGCATTTTACTACACCACCTCCCAGATATTCTGAGGCAACTCTGGTAAAAACACTGGAAGAAGAAGGTATAGGACGTCCGAGTACCTATGCGCCTACACTTTCAACTATAGAATCTCGAGATTATGTAAAAAAAGATGGTCGTTATTTTGAACCAACAGAACTTGGGGAGACTGTAACTGAGCTGTTGACTGAATATTTTCCGGATGTAACAGATGTTGAATTTACTGCTGAACTTGAAAAGAGACTTGATGAAATAGAAAATGGAAATGAAGACTGGAAAAAAATCTTAAGAGATTTTTACGAACCTTTTTATGAGAGACTTGAAAATGCAAGAGAAAATATGGAAAATGTTCAAATAGTTGAGGAAACAGATGAAGTCTGTGATAAATGCGGTAGCCCAATGGTTGTCAAATACGGGCGTTATGGTAAATTTTTAGCCTGCTCAAGTTATCCAGAATGTAAAAATACAAAACCCTATTTGATTAAGACAGGGGTTGACTGTCCTGAATGTGAGGATGGAGAGATTATAGAAAGAACTTCCAAAAAAGGTAGAACTTTTTATGGATGTAGTAATTATCCTGACTGCAATTTTATGAGCTGGAATAAACCGGTTAAAAAACCATGTCCTGAATGCGGCAGTTTAATGGTGGAGAAAACTACCAAGGCTAAAGGTAAACATTATAAGTGTACTAATAAAGAATGTGGACATACAGAAAAAGCAGACTAATTAACCAGAAAAATTAGCTTTCTCCAGATTGATTAGCGTTATTTCTGGAGAAAGCTTTTAGAAACCTTGTTAGGAAAGCGTTTGCAATAATAATGATAACTAATAAAACTAAACGCTGCCTATGTAAAAGATTAAAAATTGATTAAAATATTGTGAAATTTAGAGCGATAACTTGACTTTTTTGATCTTTTCATGGTAATATAAACAAAATAGATTAAAATATTTTGAATCATGTGACAATTTAAAAAATATAAGCTTATAAGTAAAGGAGGTTCTAAATTGTCAATTACAGATTTTGATGCAACTACCATAGTTGCTGTGAAACATAATGGTTGTATGGCTTTAGCTGGAGATGGTCAGGTCACTCTGGGCAATACAGTTATGAAGAGTACAGCCAGAAAAGTCAGAAGATTATATAATGGTGAAATTTTAGCTGGTTTTGCCGGGACATCTGCAGATGCTTTTACTCTGTTTGAAAAATTTGAGGGTAAACTGGAAGAATATCATGGAAGTCTGCAGCGGGCAGCTGTTGAGCTGGCCAAAGAATGGCGGACAGATAAAATTTTGCGAAAACTTGAAGCTTTGCTAATTGTTGCGAATCTGGAGGAAATCCTTATAATTTCGGGTAATGGTGATGTGATTGAACCTGATGGCAATATTACTGCTATTGGTTCTGGTGGCCCTTATGCACGTGCGGCTGCTACAGCACTTTCAGAACACAGCCAGGGTCTGAATGCCGGGGATATTGCCAGTGAAGCACTTAAAATAGCGGCTTCTATTTGTATTTATACCAATGAAAATATTACTTTAGAGGAGTTGGATGGAGGTGAGTCTGAAACAGGTGATTAATCAATTAACCCCACAGGAAATTGTTGCTGAACTTGATAAATACATTATTGGACAGAATAAAGCTAAAAGATCAGTTGCAATAGCTTTAAGAAACAGATACAGAAGAAAACTGGTTAAAGATGAGATGAAAGATGAAATCATTCCGAAAAATATTTTGATGATTGGACCTACTGGAGTTGGTAAAACTGAAATTGCACGCAGACTTGCTAAAATTGCCAGAGCTCCATTTATTAAAATAGAAGTGACTAAATTTACAGAAGTAGGTTATGTTGGCCGTGATGTTGAGTCTATGATTAGAGACTTAACTGAATCAGCAATCAGAATGGTAAAGGAAGAAAAAATGGAATCAGTCGAAAAGGAGGCTGAAAAACAGGCGATCCAGCGAATTGTTAATCATATGTTCCCTGCTAAATCAAAAGGGAAAGATGATTATTATTCGAACTTGGTTGATGATATTAATGCTTCTAACTCTGATACTGACGATCGGGTTGCTGCCAGAAGAAAAAGAATGTTTAAAAGAATTAAAGAAGGTAAGTTAGATGATCAAAAAATAGAAATCGAAGTAGAAGAAAGTAATTCTCAGATGATGGAAGTTTTTTCTGAATCTGGTGTGGAACAGATGGGAATTAATTTTCAGGATATGCTGGGCAATATTTTTCCAAATAAAAAGCAGAAAAAGAAAGTTACTGTTGCTCAGGCAAAAGAGATGCTTAAAGATGAAGAAGCACAAAAATTAATTGATATGGATCAGGTTAAGTCAGAAGCGATTGAAAAAGTAGAAGAAGATGGAATAATCTTTTTAGATGAAATTGATAAAATAGCAGGAAGAGAATCAAATTCGGGGCCTGAGGTTTCTCGCCAGGGTGTTCAGCGTGACATTTTACCGATTGTTGAAGGATCAACTGTAAGTACCAAACATGGTTCAGTAAAGACCGATCATATTCTCTTTATTGCTGCAGGAGCTTTCCATGTATCTTCGCCGGCTGATTTAATACCAGAACTTCAGGGGAGATTCCCTTTACGGGTGAATTTAGATAGTCTCAGTCGCGATAATTTTAAAGATATACTGTTACTACCTCAGAATTCTCTGGTTAAACAGTATAAAGCCTTACTTGAAACAGAGGGTATAAAAATTAATTTTACCGAAACTGCAATAGAGGAAATTTCCAGCTTTGCTTATGATATTAATGAAGAGACAGAAAATATAGGAGCCAGAAGGTTGCACACAATAATGGAAAAATTGCTTGAAGATCTTTCCTTTGAGGCTCCAACTATGGCAGACAAAAAAATTGATATTGATGTAGATTATGTAAACGAAAAACTGAAAGATGTAGTTGCAAATAAAGACTTAAGTAAATATATTCTATAAAAGACTTTCCCCATTTTTTAAAATAGCAAAAACTATCCGTACTGTCACAAGGGTAAAGAAAGCCTTAAATTCTTTTGTGATCGACGTTTTTTGT